>JALEIO010000189.1 GCA_022769845.1 Oscillospiraceae bacterium | reverse complement strand
GAAAATTTTCGTGATATAATTAATTATGTGAAAAAAGCGTTAGTTTTTTAAGCAATATACGATTTTGAGGTGAATCAAAAGTGAATGACAGCAAACTTAAAAACAGAAGGAAATTTGGTAAAAACGGCGCACTTTGGCTTATGGCGTCGCCCGCTGTTATAATAACGCTTGTTATGAGTTATATTCCGATGGTCGGAATACTGCTTGCGTTTAAAAATTATAACTATTCGGACGGACTTTTCAGCCAGTGGGTCGGCTTTGACAACTTTAAGTTTTTCTTCCAGTCGGGCAAGGCTTGGACAGTAACCAGAAACACTCTTGTGTTCAATCTTATGTTTATTGTGTTCGGCAAATTTTTTGAAATTTTGGTTGCGGTTGTAATCAGCGAGCTGGGCGGCAAATATTTCAAAAAATTATGTCAGTCGGTAATAATTCTGCCGTATTTTGTATCGTGGGTTACGGCTGCCGCGTTTGTGTACAATATTTTCGGTTACGAAACGGGCGTTGTAAACACAATTCTTACAAGCTTGGGATTTGAACGGTTCAACATTTATTCATCCACCAATTTGTGGTACTTTTTGCTCCCGGCGGTGTATATCTGGAAAGATGTCGGATACGGCAGCATTTTGTATCTGTCGGCAATTATGGGCCTTGACCAGGATTGCTACGAGGCGGCTATGATAGACGGCGCAAACAGATTTCAGAAAATTATACATATAACAATCCCGGGCATTATGCCGACAATAGTTTTGCTTCTGCTTTTGTCGCTCGGTAAAATCCTTCGCGGAAACTTTGATATGTTCTATCAGCTTATCGGCGCAAACAGTATGCTCTATGACGCAACCGACATTATAGACGTTTACGTTTACCGTTCGCTTGTTGAGCAGCCCAATATCGGTATGACATCGGCAATAACGCTGTTCCAGTCGGTTGTATGCTTTATTACAATTATTGTTGTAAACAAGATTGTTAAAAAATATCAGGCTGATTATTCATTGTTTTAGGAGGTGCGGAAAATGCAAAGCAATTTAAATTTAAAATCAAATGCGCACAAAAACAAAATTAAAATCGGCGCAGATACTGTTTTGATAAACATATTCGGCGGAATTTTTCTTGCAATACTCGCTTTTACGGCGTTTGTGCCGTTTTTAATGGTTTTGACGGGTTCACTCTCAAGCGAGGCAGATGTTATTGCAACCGGATATTCTGTGCTTATAAAAAATCTGTCGTTTGATTCGTACAAGTTTTTGTTTTCGCAGCCAAAGCAAATTCTGGACGGCTACAAGGTTACTGTAATACTGGTTACGGTCGGAACGTTTATTTCACTAAACATAATTACAATGACTGCCTATGTTCTTTCGAGAAAAGACTTTGAAGCGCGCAACAAACTGTCGTTTTTCTTTTATTTTACAACGCTTTTCAACGGAGGTATGGTTGCAACATATGTTTTTATGATACGTTACCTTCATTTAAAGGATACATATATTGCGCTTATTCTGCCACATATTATGAACGTTTTTTACCTTATGACAATGCGTTCGTTTATATCTATAACCGTTCCGTCGTCAATTATAGAATCGGCAAAAATAGACGGAGCAAACGATTTTATAATTTATATAAAAGTGGTATTTCCGCTTTTAAAGCCTGCGCTTGCGTCAATCGGACTTTTCATATTCTTATCTTACTGGAACGATTGGAGCAATGCAATGCTTTATATAAACACACAGGCAAAAATGCCTATTCAATACGTTTTGTATAAAACAATAAGTTCCGCCGAAAGCTACGAAAAGGTTGCGGCGTTAACGGGAACATCAAACGTGACAATGCCGGCAGAAACAACAAAGCTTGCTATGACGGTGCTTGTTACCTTCCCGATAGTTTTTGCATATCCGTTTGTTCAGAAATACTTTGTAAAAGGTATTATGGTAGGAGCTGTAAAGGGCTGATAAACATATAAAAGGAGGAGAAAAAATGAAAAATTTAAAAAGGTTTGTGAGCTTTGCAATTATTGCGGTTATGGTTATCGGAATTCTTGCAGGCTGCGGCAAAAAAGAGGTTAAAACCAACACGGGAGAACTTGAACCTGTAACGCTTAAGTGTTATATTGTAGGTGATCTCGACCCTAACAAGGATGTTGTTTTGGAAAATTTAAACAATATGCTTAAAGAAAAAATTAATGCTACGTTGGACATTGTTGAAATTCCGTGGAGCGACTACAAGAAAAAATATTCGCTTATTTTAGCGAGCGGTGAAAATATTGACCTTATTTACACATCAAGCTGGTGTTATTTTTACACCGAAGCGCGAAAAGGCGCGTTTATGCCTCTTGAAGAAGATATGATTAAAACCTATGCACCCAAGACTTACGAAAATCTTCCGAAGGATGCGTGGGATTATGTTAAAATAGACGGCAAAATTTCTATGATTCCGCAGCCTAATGCAAGCATTGCGGCAAGGGCTATGGTTTACAGAGAGGATTTAAGAAAGAAATATAACGTTCCCGAAATCAAAACCTTTGAAGATTTTGACGCATATTTTAAGGCTATCAAAGAGAACGAGCCCACTATGTTCCCGCTTAACGCAACTGTGGGAACTCTTGAAAACCTGTTCTATGCGTATATGTGGGAAAAGGAAGGTTACAGACCTGTTCACCTTACCGACGCTCTTACAACAAGCGCAGATGATAAAGACTGCAGCATTATTCCGCTCTACGAAGCAAAATCATATAAAGACTGGCTCAACGTTGCGAAGGATTGGAATGCAAAGGGCTATTGGAGCAAGGATATTTTGTCCAACAAGACGAGCTCCGATACGGCATTTTTGAACGGCACAAGCGCGGCAACCGTTTGTCAGTATACGACAAACATATTCTCGCAGTCCAAGATGTATGCAATGCACCCCGATTGGGAGATGGGCATTTATGAATTTTCACATAACGGAAAACTGCCTGTTTCGTCTTATACAAACAACGGTATGGCAATTCCTTCCACAAGCAAAAACCCCGAAAGAGCGCTTATGGCATATGACCTTCTTGCGTGGGATGAGGATATTTACACCGCTCACTGCTACGGTGTGGAAGGAAAAACCTATGAAAAAACAGCTGACGGATATGTTAAAGTTCCCGACGGTGTGGATGAGAGCAAGGCTTACAAATTCGGCGGTCTCGGACTTCGTATGGGCATAAACAATAAAAAGTTCAATAAAGAAGATCCTTCATCGGCGCTGGAGGAGTATTCTAAATATATTCTTGACAGCGAGGCAGATAAAAAATACGGACTTAACGTTCCGGCGGCAAACATTCCGTATGACGTAACATCGATTGCAAATGAGCTTACCTCACTTGGAAACGCGCACACAAGCTATAACAACTTGCTTATTACCGGAATGAGCAAGGACAGCGTGGAAAAGCAGCTGGAGCAGTATAAAAAGGCTGCTGAAACCGCCGGTATTAATAAAATACTTGAAACCGTCAACAAACAGAAGGATGAATTTTTAAAGAGTATCAAGTAGTTATCAAATTTTTACATAGTGTGACAGGACAAAATTTAACATTTTGTTCTGCCGCACTGTGTTGTATTTTGTTGTGTCGATAAAATTTATGAAGGGGGTGCGTATGTATGAAAAGTACATATGCGAATGGATATGAAAAAATTTAGAATTTTAATGTCACTTATACTTTCATTATGTGTTTTGGTTATATCAGCATCTGCTGCCGTTATCGACAGTGCAATTTACAACACCAAAACCAATACCGTTACTATAAAGGGAAATATGCAGTCGAGCGGAAATATTATTTCCGACCCCGAATGTAAGGACGCGTCAGCTTGGAGTAAAGCTA
>JALEIO010000187.1 GCA_022769845.1 Oscillospiraceae bacterium | reverse complement strand
CCTTTGCAGCCTCAAAATATGACGTATCTCTGATGTCGTCAAGAGTAAGCGATTTAAGCTTTTCACTTGCCGCCGAATCGTCAAGCTTTATGTACTTTTTCGCCAAATCCAAGGTTTGCTGCATAGCCTCCTCGTCCATTTTGCCGTATTCCGAAACCGCATTGCCCTGTGTATCAGTCTTTACAAGCTTCGCAACCTCGCTCGCCATATACTTCTGATGGTCACTCGATACAGATGAGCCGGCCTCAAATACAATCTGTGCCGCCTCGTCGGGATTTGCACACGCATATTCCCAGCCTTTAAGCGATGCCGACAAAAATGCTTTTACTGTATTCGGGTTTTTCTCTGCAAATTCCTTGGTGCAAAAGATGTTATCCTCCAGCATTGCAACACCCTGGTCATTCATATCAATAATACCTACGCTGTCGCCGTAGTTATATCCGCCCTCGTAGCTGTTTACAACAAGTCCGAGTTCGTTATATGTCATAGCCGACGCAAGGGTAATTGAACCGTCGTCAAAGCCGTCCATATCAAAGGATTGAACAAGGTAATCGGTGCTTAAGCCGTATTTTGTCAAAAGCGCCTGAATTTCATACTCGTTTCCAAGACCCCAGTTACCGACTTTACCTTCGGCAGCAGCCGCTTTAATTCTCTCCTCATCGGTCATCGCGCTTTTTTCACTCGATGTATCTTCCGTCTTTTTGTCCGCGCCGCAGCCTGCAAACATACCTACAACAATTGCCGCCGCTGCAAGAAGTGCTAAAATTTTTCTGAATTTCATTTTTCATTACCTCTTTCTGTTTTTAAATTTATATAAATGAGTTTAGATAGGTCAATGCGACCTTCTTTTTCTCAAAAATATACTTTCTGCCATTAAAAGCAGTACGAAAAGTATAATTCCTATAAGACAGGCAACCGCTATGTATGCCCACGCGGTTGCGTATTGAGCAATAAGAATGTTCTCTCTGATTTGTCTGCCCACTCCGGCTCTGTATTCCGCAAAATACTCGCTTACCAAAGCGGTAATTACACTTGCGGGAACACTTACCTTGAGTGCCGTAAATACATACGGAATACTGTTTGGCAGCCGAAGCTTTAAAAACACCGTTTTTTTATCCGCCGCATACGATTTCATAAGGTCGAGCGAAAACGGCTTTAATTCGTTTAAACCTCTGTGAGCATTTATACTCATTGATGCCATACACATAAGCGTTACAACAATGATTTTCGCAACCGTACTTCTTATCTCTGCCTTGCTGCTTATGTCCTTTGTCCAGTTCATAATAACAGGTGCCATTGCAACAATCGGAATTGCGTTAAATGCTGAAATAACTGTAAGACCGCCTTTTCCAAACCTTGGCGAAACTGTTGCGCCAATCGCTGCAAGATAACCGAGAATTGACCCTAAAACAAGTCCTGTCACCGTCACAAATACCGATGATGCGGCATTTTGACTAATTTTATCCGAGTTTTCCGAAATAATCTGAAAAATTCTTGTGGGATACGGCAAAATGTATTCGTCGGTTTTAAGTATTTTGTGAAGCATTCCGCTCTGCCACATAAGCACTATGATTATGCCGAACGCCAAAGGATAAACAACCGATGTTGCCGAATCTACGCTTATTCGTTTTTTTATCATTTTGCTCACCCCCATTTAATTTTTTTGAGTTCTTTTGTACGGGCAGATAATGTACTCCAAAAGGCCCATTATGCTGAAACTCAATATACCGATTATCGCACTGAAAAATACAATCTGCCAGAAAACGTATCTTGTCATCGCGCCCTTTAAAGCCTGCGACAAAAGACACCCCAAACCTATGCCGCCTTGCAGCGTATCAACAAGTATTGACGCCGTTATCGCCATAGGAGCCGAAATTTTAAGTCCGGTGAAAAAATACGGTATGCACGACGGAATCATCATTTTTGTGTAAATTCTTATTTTTCCTGCCGCGTATGAATACATAAGCTCGTGTTTTTCCTTCTGAACCGACTTAAAACCCGCAAGCGTATTTGTCGCAACAGGATAAAAGGTAAGTATCGCCGCTATGACAATTCTGCTTTTGTTTATATCTCCCGTAAGCGCGTTTATAATGGGAGCCATACCCAAAATGGGTATCATCTGAATAAGCATAAGGTACGGAAACGCAATTTTTTCAATAGGCTTCCAAAGGCTCATTAAAAGAGCGAGCGCAAATCCGCTTACAATTCCGACAACATAGCCAATCCCCGCTCTCGAGAGCGTCGCCGCCGCATTTACCATAACCATTTTTACCGCCGTTTGGTCTCCGTTTACGGTGCGTCTGCTGAAAACCGATTCAATAATTCCCGAAAGATGCGGCAAAATGTTTTCGGGAGTTCGTTTGGTGTGCGATACAATAATTGCAAATACTTCCCACAGCGCAACCAAAATCAAAATCCACATTATTGTCATAAAATATTTTGTATTTGCAAGTTTTTTTAATTTTTCCATATGTAAAACCTTCTTTCGCAAATCAATTTTTACACGCCCTCAAAGCTGTTTCGAACCTTTGCGACAAGATTTGTAAATTCCTGCGTTGTCTTCATTTCCATTGTCCGCGGCCGCGCAAGATTTATATCCACCACCGCCGACAACCTACCGGGATGCGGCGAAAGCACGCAAACCTTATCCGATAAAAACACCGATTCTGAAATGTTGTGCGTTACAAAAATGATTGTTTTGTTTGTTTTGCGCCAAATTTTCAATAAATCAACGTGAAGCTTTTCTCTTGTAAATTCGTCCAGCGCCGAAAAAGGCTCGTCCATCAAAAGTATCTCGGGCTGAATGGCAAGCGCTCTCGCAATTCCCACTCTCTGCTGCATACCGCCCGAGAGCTGATTGGGATAATGATTTGCAAATTCGGTAAGTCCTACAAGCTCAAGCATTTTCATTGCTCTTTCCTCTTGCTCGTCTTTTGGCACGTTCATTATCTCAAGCGGAAGCATAATATTTTTTAGCACCGTTCTCCACTCGTAAAGCACAGCGCCCTGAAAAACAATTCCGTACCTTCTTTTAAGCCGCGCCTCCCTCGGAGTTTCGCCCGCAATTTTAATTTCGCCGCTCGTTGGTGTAATAAGGTCGGCTATAATTCTTAAAAGCGTTGTCTTGCCACAACCGGAAGGTCCGACAAGCGAAACAAATTCGCCTTTTTGGATATCAAGATTAACGCTTGTAAGTGCGGTTACGTCTTTATTATCGTTTGTGCGATATATCATACCGATGTCTTTTAACATAATTTCCGTATTTTTGTTTTCGCCCATATTAAACATCCTCCTTTACGGCAAACAAAAACGGCAGACAAGTTGTCTTTTGATAGACTTCCTTGTCTGCCGCACTTATTTTTAAATTATGTGCTTATAGTACACCACACCAATTTAATTGTCAACACACTTTTTTAAATTTGTTGTCAAAACCCAAAAAAATGCCGCAAAAAATGTGCTTTGGCACAAAAAAAGACTGACATATGCCGTCAGCCTTTTTTATCTTATAAAAAATGAGCAATCCTGTAAGCCGGGTTCTGTCGTGAATAGCCATCTATCTACACTTGACATCTCTGCCAAGCTTCAGCCACCTCTATCGGAGAATATCGGGCAAATATAATTTCTCCTTTACACGGTGTTGCATCAGGTGGGGTTTACACGCCCGATTGGTTTCCCAATCTGCGGTGAGCTCTTACCTCGCCTTTTCACCCTTACCGAAAAAATCGGCGGTTCTTTTCTGTTGCACTTTCCTTGGAGTCGCCTCCACCGGGAGCTGCCCGGCACCCTGCCCTGTGATGCCCGGACTTTCCTCATATACAGCCTTTCGGCTTGCATCTGCGGCTATCCGGATTACTCATAATTTAGCGTAAATATTTTATAACATTAACGTTTTTTTGGCTTTTTATAACCTCAAGGTCAAATTTTTCGTTTAACTTTTCTGCAAACCATTCGCAAGCAATAATCTCGGTTTCGTAATGGCCCGCGTCAATAATGCACAGCCCTTTTTCTGCGCAGTCGCGCGCCGATGAATATTTAAAATCGCCTGTAATGTAAAGGTCAACTTCTTTTTCAAAGCACGCATCCGCCATAGACGCGCCGCCGCCTGAATTTACGGCAATTTTGCCAATCATACGCTTGGTATCTCCCACATAACGAAGATTTTGCGCGCCTAAAATTTTTGCGGTTGATTTTATAATTTCTCCAAAGGAAATTGGTTTTTCAAGACTTGCAGCGCGCCCGTAGCCCACGGTTTTTTTGTTATATTCACCCGTCGGAACAAGAATTTCTGTGTTTTTAAGCCCGAGCTTTTTTGCAAGATAATCGTTAAGACCGCCGGTGGCAACATCAAGATTTGTGTGTGCGCTGAAAACCGAAATATCGTTTTTTATAAGCGTTATAACCGCGCTTTCATCTTTTTCGGTAATTTTTTTCATCGGATGAAAAATTACCGGATGATGCGATATTATAAGGTTTGCACCGCACTTTGCCGCTTCCTCCGCAACATATTTGTCAACGTCAAGGCACACAAGAATTTTTTTTACCTCATTTTCCTCACTGCCGATTAAAAGCCCGACATTGTCCCACTCCTCGCACAGAGAAAACGGACAAATATTTTCAAAATACGATACAATATCTTTAACCTTAACCATCAAAATTCATTCCTTGCCTTCAAATAATATCCGAGCTCTTTTTTTCGCATATCGAGCTCGTATGCTGAATTTTCTGCCTTTTTAAGTCCGTTTATGATTTTTTCAAGCGTACGGATTTTACCGTCAATATACTTTAAAAACAGAGGATTTTTGTCCTCCAAAAGGCGTTTGCCCACATAAATATCAAATTCAGAAAGACGCTCAACACCTTTTTTGCACAAAAAAATGTTATAAATCTTGTTGCCCTCTTTGGCAAGATTTTCTTTTTCAATAATAAATCCGTTATCTGAAAGATATCGCCTTACCTCGCTCTGTGCAATCATCGGCTGAAGTATAATATGCGTTTTATCGCTAAACTTTCTTTTGCCGTTTTCAAGAATTTCGTTTATCAAAAGTCCGCCCATACCTGCAATTACCGCAGTATCAAAGCTTCCCTTTTCAAAGTTTTCAAACCCGTTTGAAATGCGCGTTGAAATTTTGTCTGAAAGCAAATATTTTTCAATGTTTTTCTGCGCGATGTTTAGCGGACCTATGTTTATATCGCTTGCAACGGCAGTTTTTGCCCGCCCCTGTGTTACACAGAAAATCGGCACATATCCGTGGTCTGTGCCGATGTCTGCAAGGCAGTCTGAATTATTAACATATTCTGCAACTTTTCGTAATCTTTCTGTTAAAATCATTATATTTTTCCTTAAAATTTTAAGAATTTATAACAATTCTGCTGTTTTCAAAAACCTCTTTAACAAGCTTTTCGCCGTGGATTTTTTTCATAATATCAACGCATTTTCCGAGAGTCGGCGCTCGGTCAGACATATTATGACAGTCCGACCCGATAAACTGTATTGCGTTCATTTTTGCAAATTTTTTTGCCCTTCTTCTGTTTGAAAATGAAAAATAGCAATCAGCGTTTATTTGAAAGCAAACATTGGGGTCAAAAAATTTGTCAATCAGATTAAAATCTTCTTTTGAATAAATGTATCTGTCAATGTGCGCCATAATGGGAATTAAACCGCGGCTTACAAAAACCGCGTAAATCTCGCGCTGAACCCACACCGAATTCCAGCCTTCGTGCGGCATTTCAAGCAAAATATATTTTGAATTGCCTATACATAATTTCTCCAAACCGTCAAGACGCGAAATGCCCGGAAGTATTGCCGCCTCTGCGCCCAAATATGTTTCGCAAAGGCTGATGTTTTTTTCTGCCGCCGCCTTCAAAACGCGGTCATACGCATTATTTCGCCTCTTTATAAATTCGTCTATGCTAATTTTATCAGGATAAAAATGCGGTGTTGCAACAATCTTTGTAACGCCGCATTTTTTTTGATATTCATACATTTCAAGCGACCGCTCAATGCTTTTTGCGCCGTCGTCAATTTCAGGAAGAATATGCGTGTGAAAATCAATCATAACCTTCTCCAAACAGAAAATTAATTCTTTTTATCCGCATTAGATTTACTGTACGAATTTTCGTCATTGTGTGAGTATTTATATTTGTAGCCGTATCGGTAACGATAGCGGTACTTGTAATATTTAGAATAATATCCCTTTGTTGCAACAACATCGTTCAATATAAAGCCTAAAATTTTTGCGTTGGCAAATTCAAGGCTGGAAAGCGCTTTTTTAAGCGCATCGTGAGTTGTGAAATTTTCTTTTACAACAATCGCGACACCTGTTGCAAACTTTGCCATTGACACCGCGTCGGACACAATATTTACAGGAGGTGCGTCGATAATAATGTAATCGTAGCTTTTTGCAAGCTCGTTTAAAGCCTTTTCCATTCTCGCCGACACCAAAAGCTCGGAAGGATTGGGAGGAATTTGTCCGCTTGTGATTACGTCAAGACCGTTTTTGCAGTGCTGAATAACCTCGTCAAGCTCGGAAAAACCCGCAAGATAGTTTGAAAATCCCGTATTATTTTCAAGCTCAAGACACATATGAACCTTCGGCTTTCTTAAATCGGCGTCAATAAGTATGATTTTTGCGTCTGCAAGCGCAAATGTAATAGCCGTGTTTATGCACGATGTAGTTTTGCCCTCACTCGGCATTGCAGAGGTAAAAATAATCTTTTTGCAGCCTTCTGCCGCCGCAAGTGCGTATTCAAGGTTTGTTCTTGTGGATTTATACGCTTCAACAATTGAAAAATCGCTGTCTTCATTTAAAATTACCTTGGTGTAATCGCGCGCCGGATTGCCGCCCTTATCAGTTCTTGACACAACCTTTTCATTTGCTGACACTTTGTTTAAATTATTAGCCATACTTCAACTTCCTTCGTATTTTAAACAATATAGTTAATTGTGTATTATGATGTCATTTTACAGTATATCACACAAAATCACAATTTGCAATAAAAATTTTCAAACAACAAATCCACCGCTCACGTTTATAACCTCTCCCGTAATGTAATCCGCACTGCCGCTCGCCAAAAACGCTATAACATCAGCAATTTTTTCCGGCTCCGCAATTTTGCCCATAGGAATATCCTCGGTTACAAGGCGCATTGTTTCATCGTCAAAGCTGCACATATCGGTATTGACCACACCCGGAGCTACACAGTTTACACTTATTCCCGACGGTGCGAGTTCTTTTGCAAGCGCCTTTGTAAATCCGATAACCGCCGCTTTTGAGGCGGAATAGTGCACCTCGCACGACGCGCCGGTTATGCCCCATACCGATGAAATATTTATTATTTTTCCGCTTTTTTTGCGCAGCATTTCGCTCATAACCGCCTTGCACATATTAAACACACTGCCGACATTAATTTGCATCATATTTTTAAATTCGTCCTCGGTTATGTCACAAAAAACCTTTTGCTGCGAAATTGCTGCATTATTAACCAAAACATCAACGCCGCCAAAATTTTTGATTGCAAAGTCGCAAAGCTTATGCGCGCTGTCAAAATCCGACACATCTGCCTTGAAAACCAGCGCATTTCCGCCGTTTTTTAAAATTTCGTCCGCCGTGCCTTGTGCCAGCGAAACATTTTCAAGACAGTTTACTACAACGTTAAATTCTTTTGAAAGAGCAATCGCCGCCGCCCTTCCTATTCCACGCGACGCGCCCGTTACAATAGCGGTTTTTTTCATATTTTTCTCCAAAATTTTAAATATCAAGATATTTTCCGACCGCATAAAGATAGTCGGACATTCTGTTCAAACAGCGGATTAAATCAATATTTTTCTCGTCAATATCCACTGCCGTACGCTCTGCCTCGCGGCAAACGGTACGAGCAAGATTTATAAATGCGCTGTCCTTTTTCTGCGGCATATCATAAAGCGAAAATCCAACCGTTTTTTCACTGTAATAGTCGATTTTTTCTTCAAAATACGAAACGTCAAAATCAAATTCGGAAAAACCTGCAATTTTACCGTTAAGACCTACAATTTTTCGCTGCAAATCAGCAATTTCGACTTTGACTTCATCCTTTGCACAAAAGTTATAAGCAAGGCTCAAAACTGCGTTAAGCTTATCCAAAGTTCCGATTAAATCAAAAATTTTGTCCGATTTTTTTACGCGTTTTTGTAGTACGTCGCTAAATCCCTCGTCGCCTGTTTTGGTATAAATTTTCAATTTTCACCGCTCCCTTTTATTTTATCAAGATACGCTTTAAATGAATTTTCCGTTTTATTGTTGCGCGGAATATAATATTTTTTGTTTTTAATTTTGTCGGGAAGATACTGCTGTGGAACGTAGGCATTTTCATAGTTATGCGGATATTTATAGTCAACGCCGCGTCCAAGCTTTGCCGCGCCCTTATAATGACTGTCTTTTAAATGCAGCGGAACACTGCCCGTATCTGTGGTTTCTATATCGCGCATTGCCGCGTCTATAGCGCATATTGCAGAGTTTGATTTGGGCGAATTTGCAAGCAGAATCACCGCCTCTGCAAGCGGAATCCTCGCCTCGGGAAGTCCAAGCTGAAGTGCGCTGTCAACACACGCTTTTGTAATTACCGCCGCGTTTGGATATGCCAGACCGATATCCTCCGACGCAATAACCAAAAGCCGCCTACACACTGTTATAAGGTCACCACCCAAAAGCAGCCGCGCAAGATAGTAAATTCCCGCGTCGGCGTCGCTTCCGCGGATTGACTTTTGAAACGCGCTTATAACATCGTAATGCCCATCGCCGTTTTTGTCGTGAGCAAACGACCCCGTCTGCGTGCAGTCCACTGCCGTTTCAAGCGTGATGTCAATTTTTTCGTCCATATTATAGGCTTGCGACAAAACACATACTTCAACCGCATTTATCGCCTTTCGAACATCGCCACCGCTTGCGTTTGCAATATGCTCGATTGCATCGTCGGAAAAAGTTATAAGCCTGTCGGGATAATCGCTTTTAACACCGTTTATCGCGCGGCGCACCGCCTTTTCAATTTCGTCGGGCGAAATGTTTTTGAACTCCAAAACCGTTGAACGCGACAAAATAGCGTTGTAAATATAAAAATGCGGATTTTCCGTAGTGCTTGCAATCAGCGTTATTTTTCCGTTTTCAATATATTCCAAAAGCGACTGCTGCTGCTTTTTGTTAAAATTCTGAATTTCGTCAAGATAGAGCAAAATTCCGTTTTCATATTCCGAAGTTTTTTCGGCAATTTCACGAACATCTTTTAGTGACGCGGTGGTGGCGTTAAGCTTAAAAAACACCCTGTTTGCCGCATTTGCACAAATGTTTGCAACGGTGGTTTTGCCGCATCCTGCCGGGCCGAAAAAAATCATATTGGGTATTTTGCCCGATTTTAGAATATTTGTTAAAATTTTGCCTTCCCCTATAATATGAGTTTGTCCGACAACGTCATCAAGACGAGTCGGACGCATTCGTTCTGCCAATGGGATATTCATTTCAATCACCCATAAATTTTATTTACTGTATAAAGGATATTTATCACAAAGAGCTTTAACTCTTTTCCTTACGTTATCCTGGTTTTTGTCAAAATCGGAAAGAGTAAGATAAATAATGTTTGCAATTTCTTCCATATCTTCTTCTTTAAAGCCGCGCGACGTAACAGCCGGAGTGCCTATTCTTATACCGCTTGTGATAAACGGACTTGTGGTTTCAAAAGGAATTGTGTTTTTATTAACCGTAACGCCCACCTCATCGAGCAGCTTTTCTGCCTCTTTGCCTGTGATATTCATATTTGTAAGGTCGATAAGCATAAGATGATTGTCGGTGCCGCCCGAAACAATGTTGAAGCCTTTTTCGATAAGCGCGCTGCAAAGAGCCTTTGCGTTTTTGACAATCTGCGTCTGATACGCTTTAAAATCATCGGTAAGAGCCTCGCCGAAGCAAACTGCCTTTGCAGCTATAATATGCATAAGCGGGCCGCCCTGAATACCGGGGAATACTGCCTTGTTAATCATTTTTGCATATTTTTCCTTGCAAAGAATAAGACCGCCACGGGGACCGCGAAGAGTTTTGTGAGTTGTTGTTGTTACAAAATCCGCATACGGAACAGGGCTCGGATGAAGTCCTGCCGCAACAAGTCCTGCAATATGCGCAATATCCACCATAAGATATGCGCCCACTTTTTCGGCAATTTTTGCAAAGCGTTCAAAATCAATGGTTCGCGAATAAGCGCTCGCGCCTGCAACGATAAGCTTCGGCTTGCACTCTTCGGCAATTTTTTCAACCTCGTCATAATCAATAACCTGTGTATCCTTGTCAACACCGTACTGAACAATATTAAAATATGTACCCGACATATTTACAGGACTTCCGTGCGACAAATGTCCGCCGTGCGAAAGGTTCATACCGAGCACCGTATCGCCGGGTTTCAGGGTTGCAAAAAATACTGCCATATTAGCCTGCGCACCCGAATGAGGCTGAACGTTTGCGTGTTCCGCGCCGAAAATCTTTTTTGCCCTCTCGATTGCAAGATTTTCCACAATATCAACACACTCGCAGCCGCCGTAATATCTTTTGCCCGGATATCCTTCGGCATACTTGTTTGTAAGAGGAGTTCCCATAGCCTCAATAACCGCGCTGCTTACAAAATTCTCGCTTGCAATAAGTTCAATTTTGCTGCGCTGTCTTTCAACTTCCATTTCGATTGCGTCCGCAACCTGTGGATCCTGTTTTCTGATTTCGTCTGTCGTATACATCTTGTTTCTCCTTTTTTCGCAAATATATATTTATTTTACCTCTTTTTCGGATAATTTGCAATAGTTTTAAACAAAATAAATTTTAAGTTTTCATAAAACAAAAAAAGCAGAGACAATGCTTATGCACAACTCTGCTTTT
>JALEIO010000183.1 GCA_022769845.1 Oscillospiraceae bacterium | reverse complement strand
AAAATTTCTTTATCTGAAAGCTGTCCGACAAAATCCGCACCTATTTGTCCATCCTGTACCAATGCAGGAGATTGTCCTCTTTTTCCGCCGCTCGAGCCTGCTTGCGTGCCGCCTTGCTCGGTAAGCGTATTAAGTCTGCTGTTAAAAGCCTCTTTTACTTCACGAGCTCTTACAAAATCTTTATGATACAACGCTTTTGCCATTTGAGCTTCCGATACATTTTTAAACTCTCCGTCAAAATTTACATCAAATATGTCCGAATAGCCTCTTATAACATTAAGCACATCCTCGCTGTCGCTTTGATTTACCTGTGTAACGGCAATTGCCTCCGCAAGCGTTTTTTTAATTTCGTCCGCTTTTGCGCCTTTATCCGTATACTGCTCGTATAATTTAACTACGGCGTCAACATTTGCATTGTAAAACGGATTGTCGGTTAATTTCAGTATCTCTATAGCTTTTGCAAGCTCGTCGCCTTTCAGAGTGTTAAATTTTGCAAGAGTATATGTTTTTATAAATACCTCCTCGGCATCTTTAGCCTTTGCAAAAGTGTTCCTAAAATTATCAAACATTATTTTATAAAATCCGTCAATGTCTTTTTTGTATTCGCTATTTTCTTTATCCAGCACCCAAGCAAATCCATCATATTTTTCATATACATTTTTCAATGCCGCACTGTCCGACGCATTATTTAATTCCGAAACAATCTTATTCTCATTATTTTCATAAAGATGAACAAAATATTCACATCGTTCCGAAAGAACTTTTTGTCTGTCAAATCCGCCTATCACTACGTAATATACACCTTCCGGCGCATTTGATTCCAAAGTAAAATCATACTGAATATCCATAGCGGAATCTCTTTGTTCCATTCGCAAAAGCTTCTGTATATCCTCAAAATCAACCGTACCGTCTGACAAATCGACTCCCGGCTTAAAAATATACATAAGAACATCAGACGGCTTATTTGCCAATTCCGAATAACTCACCGAAACGCTGTTTCCATCTTTTAATATCTGCGCATTAACCGACGTATTTAATATCAATCCTGCGCACATTGCAGCAATCAATAGCTTTCTCAAAGTTTTTCCTCCTTTTACTCTGCCTTTATATCAGCTATCCCAAGAAAATTAGTAGGATTTATACTTTTTATTTTTATATAACGGCAGGCTCTGTTTACAGAGCAGCTTTCTGTTTTAGTCTTACTTCGTCCGGAGCATACGCTTTCCCATAGCTTTCCGTCGTCTGATACCATAATTTCGTAATTGTATGTATATACTTTATTTTCGTACCATTCTATCGTCAGGGAGTTTACCTCTGCCTTATCGTCCAGCTCAACAATAATTTCAGGTGCATCCTTTCCGGTACAGTAAAAAGTTTCTGTACTGCCGTCATTGAGTGACGGCAATGCTATTTTATCGGATGTATACACCTTTGCAATACTTGGCACAGCTTTTTCTTCATTATTGACTGTGTCATTATTGCTATTATTATTGGCCGCTTCGGCAATCAACTTATCGTCCAATTCCCACGGAAGCTCATTAATCATAAATTTTTCGCCGCTTCCGCTTACATTGCCTACGTCATCAACCTTATAATCCGTACGATATTTATACAAACCGTCAATCTCTACATTCTTGTACTCACCGGGCGTTTCGGAAGCGGTCATATCTATGCCGTCTCGTCTTATAACAATATCTATGGTATTCAAGCCGTTTTCGGTTACAAGCAGCCTTCCTGTCTGCACACGATTGCCGTACTTGACCGAAACATCATACTCGCCTCTATGTCCTCTGATACTGAATTGTCCGTCAGAATCCGTTACTCCCGACTCATGAGTTTCCCATTCTCCCTGAACGTATTTTTTCCAAACCTCTACAGTTTCACGCGGGGTCCAGTCAGCTTTATAAAACGGTGCGTGATTTTTCCAATGCTGCTTATCCCAAAAACCCCAAGTAATAAAGCCGGTACATTTTGGATGACTGTATGCAACAATTAGCATATCTCTTAAATACGGTGCCTCTAACTTTTCATATTTCGGTGTATAATCATATTCGGTAATCGCTATTTCATCTACCAGTTGCGAAAGGTAATCAAGCTGATTATAAAACTCCTGCGGATATGATTGCGAGCCGCCGCAATGATCCTGAATTCCGATTCCGTCAATCTGTGCTCCTGCATCCTTGGCATTCTTAACCAAATCATAAAGCTTATATACATTTGACCAATGAGCGTCTCTGCCTGATATTCCCGTCTCGTTTATATAAAGCGAAGCATCAGGGTCTATAGCTTTTGCAAGATTAAAATACTTTACAATCTCTCCATATCCCAGTCTGCTTAACACCAAGTGATTATTGAGCGGCTCATTTAATACATCCCATTGAGGAATTGCCCCTTTATATTGCGTCATAACGTCATTAATATGTTCGGTTATCCTATTTTCCAGCTGTTCATCATTCATATACGGATACGCTTTCTGCATTGTGGGCGGAAGATATTTTAACTGATCCCAAAATAGTGCATGTCCGCGAACGGTAATATCGTGCTGATTGGCCCAATTTATAATTCCGCTTGCCCATACGCCTTTGTTAGGCTCTATGGTAGGCCACTTGCCCGCAGTATCATACACAACCGTATTAAACATATCCAATGCTATGTCACGGTATTTTCTTGCATTATCCGATCCCGGAGCCTGCAAAAATGTGTTATGCACCGCAGTTCCGAACATAAACTCATTTTTTGTCATATCAATTTTTACCTCGGCTCCGGATACCGGCGTTCCGTTTTCGGTTTTTACATTAACTTTAATGTCACGTTTTCTGATTTTCTCTATTCGTTTTAATGCCTCTTCTCGCCACAGAGCACCCTCCTCAATACCCTTGTAAGTGTCGAGCGGTTCAGAATTCGGAACTACATCTTCATACTTATATTTCGTATGATAATTTACAATCTTAACGTCCGCAATCTGCACTGTTTGAGGCTTATAGCCCAGCCTGAATGTAAGCTGCGACTTTTCTTTTGTGATAGTTGAAAATTTTGGGGCAAGCAAAACAAAGTATTGCTTCCAATTATCGTCCAGCTCCTGCGTAAGAGAGGCAAGCTTATCGTAATCCCCATAGTTTAGTTCGTAACACGGACCTACAAAACCCATTCCGGACTCATCGGTAGTGCTTATTTTACGGGCATAATATGACAGTACGGCAATTTCTCCCGCAGCAATATCGCCGGAGGATTGCATAACAATCTGTATCTCATACGTATTTACCGGTTTTTCCAGAGTTTCTGCCTGCAAGGCTTTGGTAAATGGCTGACCGCTCACTTCCACGGTTTTTAGTTTGAGCTTGTCACTGTTTGGCTTTGCCGCAAACACCTTATCCATATTTAAAATAACATCGCCTCCGGTTAGCGAA
>JALEIO010000173.1 GCA_022769845.1 Oscillospiraceae bacterium | reverse complement strand
CATAATACGGTTCGGGAATTGTTTTTCCTTTTTCAACCATCCAGCTATGATTAAAATCAACATATTTCACAATTTTCTCGGGAAGTGCATACCACTTGTTAAAAAACACCTCCCGATTTCCGGTATTAAGAAAATCATTATTTAAAAAATACGCAATATTTGTTGTGCTGTTCGGATCAAATCGCTGACTTCCTTTTGTATCAAACGGACGATTTCCATATGGCCGCAGAGCCATAACAAAATATTTTGAATCGTATTCATCAGAGGTGTCAAGCAAGACAAACTCCTGGTCATTGCCCTGTATTCTGAAAATGTTTTCAGCCGGTGAATTTTCATAAGCTCCTGTAAGCTTTACACCGGCAGCGGCATAAACCGATATCGCCTGCGCGAAGAATACCGTGATAACACACATCATTATAGATATTTTTTTAATCATCTTTATCCACCTCGCCTACTAAAACAAAACTTCTGAATTTCATAGGGTCTTTTCCGCTCAAAACGCCATCTCCCCACGATAATGCTGTCTTTCTTACTCCCTTATCCTCATCGTTTACAAGTATTGTCATAGAAATATTTTTATTTATATTGGGATTTATTCCGAGCGTTTTCCACGGAACAGAAAATTCATAAATTATATGGCTTCCGTTTTCTGTTCGCTTGTAAACGCTTCCTTCCAGAAAATCATTCTCTTTGTCCTCCGTTATTTTTCTCCATTGCCATATTCTTTCATTTCCTTCAAACGCTGACAATCCTATTTCAAAAAACTTTGTGGCTGTGTCATATTTCTCGTTGTCCGGGCAATAAATTGCCACTTGAACAGAGTCATTTCGCCAGATTTGATCGTTTTCAAAGGTGGTTTCATGCATATTATCAATAATATCAGCTGCAAAATACAAATTCTCGTCATCATAAGTAACCCACGCTTTTCCCGACAAATCTTCTTCTCCGTTATAATGACTTCCATCGCTCGCCAGCGAATTTACCGAACCGTCCAAAAGATTAATCTCCCAGTCTTTTGGCAGCTCATCCAAAACACCGTCAACAGTTATTGTCTTTTTCCTTAAAAGATTAAACTCCAGCTGCGTCTCTTTATCGATTTTTCCTGTAAATTCACCGTCAATCATAAGCTGAACCTTCACAGGATACTTCTTATTGCCTTCAACAACTCCTACATCTGCAGATATAACTTTGCTTTGACCTCCCTCGATTACCTCATCGCACATCTTCTGACCGTCAACCTCGTTAAAGCTGTATTGCACCCCTGTCAAATGAAGCGGATCGGGAGATATGTTATTTACCTTTATATTTACAGTCCCGTGAGGAACATTATCCACAGCTTCAACACCTGAATACACACTGCATTCATATTTCTCGTTTATGTCCTTTTTCGCAACCAGCCTGCCAAAGCATTTTCCGTCACGTTTTAAGTCAATTACAATTCTTCTTTGCTGGGCAGTCTGTGCCGGGGAAAGAAGAATATTCTCATTAAGCTTATATGACACTCCACCTATAACAGCCTCACCCCCCGGCTCTTCTGAATGAACTGTAAGCTCAATAGGCTCACCGACTGCTGCCCATTTGTCGGATGTTACAGAATAAGGCATTCCCTTTTCAAAATTTTTTATTTCTCCTCTTAAGTATATACTTTCGTCCGATACTGTGAAATAAAGTTTTCCGTCCACAGGTGTGCAGAGTCTCTCATTTCCCATCATATCAATCATATATATCGGTTTGTCGGCATAAACGGTAATTTGTTCTTCTCCGCCGCGGTAATAGATAACATTTACCGGCTCGTTTTCTCCCGCAAACGTATAACACTCTATACCATCCTTATTAACAGCCTCTTTAAATCGCATATCTTTAATTGTTCTTGCCAAAACTCCGTATGCCACATAAGCCGGCTTTGGCGTATAGCTTCCGTAATCGCTTCCGTTTGCGTGCAGTATACCAAATCTGTGTTCGTGCTCTGAATCGGAATTTCCGTCGTCAATCAAATCATACCAATATATCCGTTCTGTTCCCTCGCTCAATGCCAAGCAAAACAGTTTAGGTACATAATACGCCTGTTCTTCCTCCGGAACACCATAGTTATTGGTAGATGTCGCGCAACCGGTTTCTGTCAAATACATCGGAATCTTTTTTCCGCTTTTATTATATTTTGCCAGCTGCTCGCGCAATTCGGAGGCTACTTTTTTCACATATTCGTAAGAACTGTAATTCGGATAAACATGATATGCCGCCGCGTCCATATAATCTATAATTCCTAAATTTAAAATCGGTTCATTCCACTCTGCGGGACTTCCGAACTCTCCAAGCAGTTCTGCATTTGGATATGCTTTTTTTACTGTTTCATAAACTTTTTTTACAAGCGGCACATATGTTTCGGGCAATGAATCCGCAGGACCGTCTCCCTTATCGCCAAATTGAGGTCCCCACCATTCATTAAACATTTCCTGTTTTTCCAGTCTTCCGCCGTAAAGGTCAAAAATTGCCTTGGAATAATTTGCAAATCCCTGACGCCCGTCCTCCGACCAAGGAGTTGCATTGTTATCATAAAATTTATTGGTATATCCCGTAACGCTCAAAACTGACATACCGTATTTGTCAGCCGAACTTTGCAGCCATTGTGCGTGAGACGATTTATATACGCCTTTTCCTGTTTCGGTTGCACCCCAATCATTTGTATCACGGACAGATTTTACACCTATAAGGCTCGCTTCTTTAAGCAGGTCATAGCTCCATCCTGTTGAAGAACGGTCTGCATGGGTATTCATACCAAACGGCGAATATTTTACATCTGAAAAATCACACGGCTCTAAAATACAAAAGGTTGTCTTGGCAATCTCATACTTCATTCCGTATTTATCTGTTGAATAAAATGACGCATTGTAATATCCGGGATTCAAATATCCGTAATTCAACAAAATTGCTCCGTTATCATTTTTTATAAACTCGTGCGAAACTGTTTCATTCCAAAAATCATTTATAACACATTCAATCAAACTCCATCCTGTTTTTAATGTAAAAGTCACATCCTCACCTTTTGTAAAAATGTTTCCTCGCCTATCCTGAATAATGCGAGTTTGCGCGCTGTTATCCCAATAAATATCTTCAGTCAAGCTATTCATAAGCCCTGCCATAAGCATTGCCGCTTCCTTGCGCGACATTTTTCGCATTGGCGTTATCATACCGTTGTCAGCGGTTATAAAGTTCATGGTAAGCGCTTTATTCATAGAACTTTTTGCCCATTCTGATACCTTGCCGCCGTCAGAATATTCGTTTAAAAATTCTCCATAGCTTATTTTCATATTCTTTTTATATTCGTATGCCCTTACTGCAACGGCTGCACATTCCTGAACCGTAATTTCATCTTGAGGGCAAAACAAGCCGCCGCCCACTCCCTGCAAAATTCCTGCCTGCGATACGGCGTTTACGGCATCGCAGTAATAGTCCTGCGCTGTAACATCCGCAAACATATTATCGGTATGTCCTTTAAGCCCCAGTGCTTTTGCAAGTATTACCGAAAAATCTCCTCGGGTAATTGTTTGCTCGGGAGCAAACATATTATTGCCGACTCCGTTTATAACTCCTATTTCGTTAAGATATTCTATTGACTCTTTGTATTTATCATTTTCTACATCGGAAAATGTTGAAGCTCCGGCGGATATACCTCCGGTTGTCAAGCTTACTGCCAGAACAATAGCGGCAATTTTATTTTTCATATTGAATCACATATCCTTTCCGACCAAAAATATCTGCCAACAACTCAAAAGCTTTATATGCAGGCAAACAATGTATTATTTGCGGTTTACGCTCATTCATAAATAAATACTCGTACCGGCCTTCCGTGATCTGAATATACCAAAACATTTGACGCTTCGGCGCCTATAGTGTAATAAGGCAGTATTGCAGATGAAGTTATTTTTTTAATAACCTTTCCGTCACTGCTGCACCAAAAGACGGTTGCGCTGCCAATATTAAACGTTCTTAACTGTTCGGCTGATACCCTTTCCAAATCACTCTCCGGCAGTGCCAGCTGCAAATATGAACCATCAATCTTATATGCGGTTCCAAAGCAAAAGTCTTTTACATAAAAGTCGCCCCATGGATTACTGCCGCTTTTCCATTCTCTCGCCTGAACGTCATATATCAAATCAACGCATACAACTTTATTAAGCGAGTTTAATCCCATTCTGACAAAATCGCCCGGTTTTAGTTTATGGCTTTCGTTGCCTTGAGTATTTTTCGTATCGTCAACACTGTAAATTGAGTCAAGTTTATAATCTTCGGTTGTCTGATAGAAATATTCATCTCCCGCCAGCGTGCACGCCGTTATACCAAAAACCGTTTCATCATATTCATTAACTGTTTTTACAATTTTCCTTATAATGCCGTATGTATAATCCGAAACTTGAGAGGACGAATTGCTGTAAAAGAGAATTAAATCAGGCGCTACCTGTCCCGTACTGCTTACATAAGCGTTTATTGTAACCTTCTCATCGCTTTTTAAGCCTTTTCCCATTTTAAATATGTCTTCATTTCCGTCGTAGCTTTTCGCCGCTGTCATCATTTTAGTATTTGCACCAACAATTACCTTATGCTGAAACGTATTTCCTTCAGCCTTATAAACCAACTGTTCTTTTTCTGCAAATGCATCTGTATATCCCGTATATAAGGCTCTTAAAGTATTTTTATCTTCATAACTGCTCATATACAGAGTATCTATTTTGGAAATCCGTTCTGATTGATCTGTTTTATACCTTATAATCTGATAAACAGAATCACTCTTTGTTCCTCTTTTCAGAAGGCTTATAACGCCGTTCGCATCTTTAGCTTTTTCGTTATCGACGCTGATATTTTTTGCAGTTGAAAATGTTTGAAACTTGCCATCAATACAATAAATATTGAGCAGGCAGTTATTTTTATCGGCTTCGTCCGCTTCTGCCTCGCATAAATATCCGTATTTATACCCCTGTGACGAGGCAAATATTATGTCCGCCGCTCTTCCGAATGTATCAAGATAAATCGAAACACTGTCTCCTACCGACGGCTTTATTGTTTTAAATTTTCTGTAATTTGCAGTTGTCTTTAATTTTTGTCCGTCAATTATATACGCATCACCGTCGCCCTGCGTGTATTCAATTTCTTCAATTTTGCCGCTGATTGTTTGTCTTGTGCAAATAACTCTTATTACGCCTGCGTCATAGTTGGATTTTACTGACAGTACATCTCCGACAAGTATTCCGTTAAAATCCATTGGCATACCGTCATTGCCGGTAATTATAACTTTATTGCCGTCATCTTCCAATTTAAGTTCTGCGCCGCTTTTTACCCTGTCGTAAACAACTCTGCGCTCTGTATCAATTCCTCCTACAACATAAGTATCATAGTTTTCTATTAAAACAATCATTTTTATGTCGCCCGCGTTTGGTCTGTTTATTGTAATTGTTCCGTCGGATTTTGTCAAAGCGGCCGTTCTGTCCTGTGCCTTTACAGGTGTTCCGTTCTTTACAACGTCTGCCGACGCAGGTATTGTAATTTGTCTGATTTTGTCTTTGCTTTCATATTCCAGACAGCCGTTAGAATATGATATCACGTCGTTTGTTTTAATTACCGTAATATTATTTTCGTCAGGCATAATGGAAATCGCTTTTAGCTTGCCAGGACTGTCCGAATTTTTGCTGCATACATATGCCTCACAGTAATATCCTAAAAATTTATCATAATCAATTTCTTTTTTTATTGATGCCTTTACGCTGCCGATTGTTATAAATGCTCCCGATACATTGTCATGCATAATTGACAAATCTCCGACTGACGTTACAATGCCGTCAACTCTGTCAAGCTTCATCCATTTTTCCATCGGAGTCTCACCGCTGCTTTTATATATAAGCTTTCCCTCTGTATACTCCGGCTGTAAAAGCTCTGTATCCAAAAATTTATAAATGTAATCAAGCGCCGCTTTTCTTGAAATATTCCCCGATATATTTCCTATGCTGTCTGCCTTTATCTTTGACAGAAGCACAGTGTATCCGTCAGGAAATCCTCCAAGACTTTGAGCCGCCGTATCATATCCCAATGCCTTTACTATAACCGTGGCAAACTCCGGATACGTCATAGCCTGCTCACTTCTGAAGGTTCCGTCACCATATCCGCTGAAAATTCCCATCATACTCACATAAGCAATTTCCTTTGCGGCAAAATATTCATCCTCAATATCCGAGTAAATATTTTCTCCGTCTATGTTTGATGCGTAGCCGTATATTCTGGCAATCATAGACGCACATTCGCCGCGCGTCAGTATTTTATCGTCTGCCTTATATCCGTCAGGAATAATTCCAAGCTGATACAAGCCCTCATATCTGTAATCTGTATATTTATCTTCGGCATACGATACCACGGGCGCACCTATAAGCACAAAAGCTGCAATTACAAGCAATGCCGCTCCCCTATACAAACCGCTGCAAACCTTTTTATTTATTCTGTTCATATGTCTCATCCCTTTCGGTTAAGCAATTTATAAATTATTACCGCCGCTTCGGCTCTTGTTGTTTTTTCCGCAGGCTTAAATTCATTATTTTCATTTCCTTGCACCAATCCGTTGCTATGAAGATACTCTACTGCATTCTTGGCATATTCCGCCACATCCGCTCCATCTGCAAATTTTTCATTTTTTACGTCAGCATTCAAATTTCCTGCGTAGTTTTCTACAGCGCGTGCTATTATTAAAGCCATATCTTGACGTGTAATATCAGCTCCTACGCCAAACGCTCCGCCGTTTATGCCTTTTACTATATTTTTTGATGCCGCTGTTGCAACATATTTGTAAAACCACTTATCTGCGCTTACATCAGCAAACTCACATTCAGCATCAGAATCATAAATGTCCAAAGCATTAACTAATATCTTAACAAATTCTTCTCTCGTAATAAAATCATTTGGAAAAAACATATCTTTGGTTTTTCCGTCTATAATTCCGGCTTTTGCCAAAGCCAAAATACTCTCTTTTGCCCATTCTACCGTTTCTATATCCTTAAAAAACTTATCTTCATTCGTATTGGTCTCTGTATCTGGCACAACTGCCGACGGAGGAATTGATATAACACTGCTTCCTCCTCTGCCGCCCGAACTGCCTACACCCGATACATTGCTTTCATTCTGCTTCTCATACTCTACCAATTCATCAAATTTTTCCGTTAACTCTTTGCAGTCTTTAAACATTACGCCTGCCAGCTGCCTTGTAATGTTCGATTTGTTTTTAAGGGAATCGTATTCAGAAAAATCTATATTTAAATACGCTCTGTTTGCATATAACAACGGGTAAATATTATCATAGCCGCTTGCCGTATATACCGAATACAAAATTGTATATTCGGTATACGCGTCACGAATTTGTTCTGCATCAGAGTATCCGCCTTTTTTTGAAACAGAGTCCGTCACCAAGGTCTGCGAATCTTTGTCTAATTGCTCATAAAACTCATAAGCATCAAGCTTGTCAAACATAAAAACTTCATTATAATAATTAAATACATCAGTTACTTTATACGAACCGTCAATTGAATGATTAACCGCTTGAACTGCCGTATTTGTTTTTACTGCTGGCAAAAAGTCCTTTATATCGGAAAATTCATTATCACCCCTCGCAGCTATAACTCCTGCTGCCAAATTAAGTTTTTCATTGTAACTTAAATCGTTATAGTACTTTACATCCACTCCGAGATAATCTTTTCCGCTTTCTATTGCTTGTGCCATTTCCTCTTTGTTTTTTGCACTGTTCACCGCGTCAAATGCATTGCGGTACTCGGCATAACTTATATATACAAAGGTGCTGTCTTTAGCCGAATCATCACTTGTATTTATTCTTATTACATATGTATCGGTTTTGTATTTTTCCGGAATTTTAAATTCAAATGCAAATAAAGCGTTTTCATCAGCATTTTTTTCATCTGTATGCAGAATAAGATTTTGAAGTTCATCAACAGACGCTTCTTTTAAATCTTCCGGCATAACACCCGGCGCAAGCATTTCCAATGTTACCGCTGCGCCTGCCTTATCTGCAGCGCCGGATATTGTTACCAAGCTGCCTTCGGGATTATAATCAATACTGTAAATTTCTTCTGCGGCAGCCGGACTGCCAATAAGCAAAGCTGCTGATAAGAATATAGATGTACCCAAACACTTTAATTTCATAGACCGATCTTCCTTCCTTATAATATACTGTTTCGTATTTTTAAACTCATAATAACTATGTCAAGTGAAATATACCCCCATTTTTCCATAAAATGTATTTTTCAAAATAACATTATTTTCATATTTTTACCAAAAATTTTCGTATAAATATATTGCAGTATTGTGAAATTAGTATATTTTAAATCTTGACATTATTATAATATATTTAGTATAATATATCTATCCATTGCATTATCTTATTTTTGGTGGCTATTTTAACCTAATATGTTTTGGGGAGATAAATAATGAATGATTTTTATAAAAACGCACAGGATGTACGAATGATTAACTTTCAGCTTCCGCTGAAATTTTCAATAAATATGCACTCGCCGCAGCCCTCTATAGAATCTCATAATCATAATTTTCTTGAATTTGCATATATATTGGACGGTCAAATATCTCAAGAATTAAACGGCGTACGCACAATTCTTAAAGCGGGAAATTTTATGCTGATAGACTGTAATGCAGTTCATAGCTTTACCAGGCTGAAAAACTGCGACTGCACAGTAATCAACTGCTTATTTTATCCTTCTTTTTTGGATAAATCACTCCCCGATTCCGCGTCTGTAAAAGATTTGCTTGCCAGCACGGCAATAGGCTTTACATATGCAACCAAAGATTCTCTGCCGGCAAATCATATTTATTATGATGAAAGCGGCAAGGTGCGCCGTCTCATTCTTGATATGAAGGATGAATTTAATCAAATACAGTTCGGTTATGAGCGACAGTTAAAGCTGTATCTTAATTCGCTGATTTTACTGCTTATACGGCAGCTTGCCCCGGAGGATTGCTTTTCTCCGCATTCCGATATTATGTTTGAAATTACAGAATATATGTTTCAGCATTATGTTGAAAATATCACTCTAAATTCAATAAGCGAGCAGTTTCATTTCAGTCCGCAGTATTTGTGCCGAAAGTTTAAGGCTGAAACAGGCTTTTCGTTTATTGACTACCTGCAAAAAATACGAATTGCCCAAAGCTGTTCCCTGCTTGAAAACAGCGATATGAGCATTACGGAAATTTCCGTTTCGGTAGGCTATCAGAATTTAAAGCATTTTGAAACGGTATTCAGGAAACATACAATGCAGTCTCCGCGTCAATACCGCAGCTTTAAGCGTGCAAAAAAATAAGCGGCTATGGATATAGATAAAAAACACCCCAAATATATGTCAGTATAGGTGGTAGAATTTTATTACACGATAAATTACAATAATATAGAATACTATTTTTAAATGGGGTGACATAATGAATAGAATTGATTTGTGCGGAGAATGGGTTGGTCATAAAGATGACAAAACAACATTTATCGGCACAGTTCCCGGATGTGTTCATACTGATTTATTCGATACTCAAAAACTGTTTTTCAATCAAAACTCAAAAGAAAGCCGTTTTATAGAAAATGAAAATTGGACATATACCAAAAAATTTTATGTAGAAAAACTTCACAAACACGCAACGTTAATCTTTCAAGGGCTGGATACATATTGTGAAATATATTTAAACAATATAAAAATAGGCTTTGCAGATAATATGTTTATTCCGCACTCGTACAATGTAGATAACGTTTTGCAAAAAGGCAAAAATATTTTAGAGGTAAGATTTTTTTCTCCGATAAAATTTGTTGCCGGCAAAGAACCGCTTCCCGGAGCATTTACCACCGAACGGCTATATACCCGCAGAATGCAGTGCACATATGGCTGGGATTGGGTTGACAGATTTGTTACCTGCGGAATATTTAAGCCGGTTTATATAGAATTTTTTGATGAAATGTGCGTTAATAATGTATATATCTACACAGATTCAATTGATTGCTGCGGAGCGCAGATTAGCATATGCGAATCCTTTTTAAATTACAAATACGGCGGCAATATCAGCACAAAAATATTTGATGAACACGGAAAATTAATCGCACGCAAGAATTTTTTCTGCGACTGCGAAACATATAAACTGATATTCAACATTCCCGAACCTAAACTTTGGTACCCGTCGGGATATGGAGAACAGCCGCTGTATACCTTAAAAATTTCTGTCGGCGAATGTGAATTTACGCAAAAATTCGGGATAAGAACTGTACGCATTTTAGAACAGCAGGACCGTAAAGGCAGCAAAAACTTTAAATTATGCAAACAGCTGCAAAACACCAAAAGCGGAGAAGAATATGATTTTAACACATCTTATTCCGGCTTTATTCCTGTAATAAACGGAACCAAAATTTTTTGCACCGGCGCAAACTGGGTGCCGTGCGAGCCGTTTCCATCTGCTGAAACACCGCAGAAAATTACAGAAATACTTGAAAAAGCAAAAGCCGCCGGAATAAATATGATACGAGTTTGGGGCGGCGGATTGTTTGAAACAGAACATTTCTACAACGAATGCGACAGACTTGGACTGCTTGTTACACAGGATTTCTTGATGGCATGCGGCAAGTATCCCGAAGATGATTCCGATTTTTTGGCACAATTAAAAAAAGAAGCTGAATTTGCTGCAATATACTTAAGAAACCACCCGTCGCTTATATGGTGGACAGGCGACAATGAAAATGCAGTACGCGGAAATGACGAAAAAAAGCAATATCGTGGCAGAATAGCTTCGCACCACGCAATTGCTCCGATAATGCAGCGTCTGGATTATAACAGACCGTTTTTATGTTCTTCCCCGTACGGAGGAAATTTGTATGCGTCCAAAACCTGCGGTACAACACATAACACCCAATTTTTAGACGATATGATTCGCTATATTTTGCAGAAAGATTTATCGGATTACAAAGAGCATTGGAAAGAATATACGGCGCGTTTTATAGCAGAAGAACCAATACTTGGAGCTGTATGCTGTGATTCACTTAAGAAATTTATATCCGATGATTTAATTCAAGACCGAAGCTTATGGCTGTATCATACCAAGTCAAACCCCGGACTGAAGATAGAATTATTGGAAATGGCAGAAATATTTGCCGAAAAAATATTCGGTGAATTTACGGATTTTGATGACAAATACTTCAAATTAAGATATCTGCAGTATGAATGGGTCAGAATAACGCTTGAAAATGCACGGCGTAACCTTGGTTTCTGCGGAGGAATTGTTTATTGGATGCTTAATGACTGCTGGCCGTCGGCAGTAGGCTGGTCTTTGATAGATTACTACAACAACCCAAAATCAGGATATTATGCATTAAAGCATATGCGCGGGCAAGTATGCGGAAGCTTTGATAAGGAAAATAATACAATATATTTATATACATCAAACACTGTGCCTTTTAAAACAGAATGTCTTGCCGAGGTTGTGTATATAGATATATCGACGATGAATAGGCGAAAAATTTACAGCGGCCGATTTAGCGTTGGGCAAAATTCTAAACGAATAAAAATTTGCGAAAGCCTTCCCGATAACGCTGTTTTAATCGCTGATATCAAGGCAAATAACACTTATACACGCAATTTTTACGTAAACGGAAGCATATGCCTACAAAAGGAAAAAAATTTTAATATTAAATTTAAAGATGGAGCGGTATATATTTCGTCTAAAGTATATCTTCACACGGTTGAAATTTCCGGAGCTGAAAACGTTTCCGATAACTATTTTCAAATTTTGCCGGGCGAAACAAAAAAAGTATCATATACTTTGCAAAACGAGCCTCCGGTAATCACTGCGTATACTTTAAAAAGCAAACAAGAAGAAAACAAATAAGGCTCCGAAAATTTGATATGTTGCGCAGAACGAAAAATCGGTAAGATTCTTTTGACTATTTTTTATCACGGTTTCAAAAACTTTTAGAAATTTACAATGTTTCGGAAACGGAAATTATTCAATAGTAATTAATGTCTACTGAACAAATGGTTTTGCGAAACCATTTGTGTGAAATTTACAATTTCACAC
>JALEIO010000162.1 GCA_022769845.1 Oscillospiraceae bacterium | reverse complement strand
CGTATATCACGCAAGCCGGAGTCGGTCTTTGCTCATATAAAACATCAAGTCAAAAAGCAGAAGCTGCAGTGATTTTTGCCAAATGGCTCACCGAGCCGGAGAGAAATCTTGAGTTCGTATGCCAAACAGGTTATATGCCGGTTACAAACGGTGCGTTTGACAAAATAGACGACTACCGCTTTAAAACCGCCGATTACGAAAAACTCTATGCAGCCCTAAAAAAAGTTAAGGAAAGCTCGGAGGTTTTGTCAGAACAGCAAAGTCCCGCATATTACAGCAGAGTTTACACATTTTACGATTATTTAAGAAACGAACAGAAACAATTTATATTAAGCAACACACCGCCCGAAGCACTTGCCGAGGGACTTTGGCAAAAGCTCTGCGAAAAATAGACGGGGGATTGTTATGCAAATATCGGTAAGAAACAAAAGACAATCTATGCAAAAAAAGCTGTTTGGATATATGTTTATCCTGGCTATCGTTTTATTGCTTATATTAGCGGCTTTTCTTTTCCTGTTCGGACGTTTTTCGACAACCGAGGATAAAATATCGGATATATTAAGCCTTCAGATTGAGTTTTTCGACCGTGAAATGACGTCTTACTACAATGATATTACCTTGCGCGGCGCACAGCTTTCCGAAAAAACCGCACAGCTTACCGAGCAATATCTTAATTCGGAAAATACAGATTTTGGCGTCGTTCAGAATTCTTCTTTGCATATCAACGCTCTTGAGGAACGCTATATTGATTTATTGAAGAACGAGCTTTTAAAGGCACGCTGTTCCGGCGCTTTTATTCTGATTAACGCATCTCAAACCGGCGAAAGCGGTTCAAAAGCAGGCGTGTATCTTAATCAGGATCTGTTCGGAACAACGGACAAGGAAACAATGCTTCTTTACAGGGGAAATGTGAAGGCTGCAATAAACAAAGGCATTATGCCTCACCGCAAATGGCATTTGGAATTTGACTCTGCGGTATTTCCAAATTTTGAAGAAGTTTTTTCGGATACCTCCGAGCCGATTGAAAAAGCCGCTCATATCTGTAATATTATAACGCTTCCTGGAACGTCGGAGCGCGTTATGCTTATTGCTCTTCCTATCAGAGGCGACGGCGGCCGTGTTTACGGCATCTGCGGCTTTGAAGTAAACGAAAGCATTTTTAAGTCCGCACACGCACAGCCGTCCACACTTCCGCACATAACCTGCATATTTTCCCGCTCGGACGATAAAGAAATCAATATCAAAGAGGGATTAAGCTGCGGAGCAAAAAACGGATATTTTCTTGCACCTAAGGATTCCCTCAAAATCAAGCCGCTGAAAAAGGGTCTTGTCGCTTTAAAAAATGAATACGGCGCATATATCGGCATGACGAGAAGCACAACTCTTTATTCCGAAAACACGCCTTATTCGGTTACGGTTATGATGCCGTATGCGGATTATTTCGGGCTGGAAACGAAAAACACTGTACAGCTTATACTCATAATTCTGATTTTGGGGTTTGCTGTTTTAAGCCTTAGCCTGTATTTTTCAAAACGATTTATCCTTCCGATAAAAAAATCGCTTGACAAAATAAAGCAATCCGAAAAGACATATTCCGACGAAAGTCAAAGCGGCATTATGGAAATTGACGACCTTTTTGCATTTCTTGCCGGAAAGGACAACGAATATCAAAAAATCTTCGATGAGCATTCCAAAAAAAACGAGAGTCTGCAAAGCGAGATTGAACGCATCAGAACCGAAAACAAGCGTCTGATGAAAGAGCATAAAAATATCATCATACAGGATGATTATGATCATTTCTGTTCGGGTTTACGCAGCCTTACTCCCAAGGAGAGAACAATATTTGACCTCTATCTGGAGGGAAAAACCGTTCCTGAAATTTTACAGATTGCAGAAGTTAAAGAGAGTACGCTTAAATACCATAACGGCAATATTTACAGCAAGCTTGGCGTTTCCTCAAAAAAGCAGCTTCTTAATTTTGCGGCACTGTATGCACGGGAAAAACAATAACAGAGCCACACAGCAGAGAATAATTCTCGGTTGTGTGGTTCTTTCATACAGACAGCGAAAGGCATATCAAAATGCTCCTCGCTGTCTTATATTTTTTAATAGCACCTCGGTCTTGCAGCAAAGCCGAAACCGCCGTTTGTTGTGATAACGACATTATTATTACCGCTTGAACAATGGATAACAAGAATATTTCCGGCAGCGTCCTTTCCGGCAACGATTCCGACGTGAGATAAATCACCGTAAAAAGCTAAATCCCCGGCTTGAACGCTTTCCCAAGATATTCGGCTACACTTTGCGATTTGTCCTTGCGTTCCGTGTCCGATTTGCGAAGCATTAAATCCCGAATTGATAAAACTCCAAGTAACAAACCCCGAACAGTCAAGTCCGAAAGGTCTTTTTGTCCCGGTCGTTTTACTGCCTTCCGCCGATACGGTTTTTAGCTTGCCCCATTCTGAGTCCCAGCCGTTAGCAGACGATTTACCGCCCCAAAAGTAATTTACCTTGCCTACAAGCGAGCAGGCGGCTTTTATAACTTTCTTTCGCTCCGCTGATAAACTGTCGGGTAAGTTTTTCAAAATATCCTGTGCGGCCCGGTCCGATACCGCAAGTGACTGCGCCTGAGAAATCAGCACTTCATCTTGTTCCAAAAGCGTATTTAACGCTTCCTGCTGCTTGCGTGTGAAATGATATTTTTCTATCATTTCCTCTTTTGTTTTCGCCGTGATTGTTATATATACAACTTTCTCATTGGTATCACCGTTTGCAACCGTTTCCGTGCGTGAGGTTATCTCGTGCATATCCCAAAACATATCTTTGAGCTTTTGTTTTTTATCCTCTGTTATGACAACAACACAAGAAGCTCGAAGGTGTGCATATACCGAGTGAACGCACTGTATACAGGGTGATGGAAAAGCTCGGAATCAGTCATATGCCGAAGCGGAAACCGCATGGAATAACTAAGGCAGATAAGGAATCACAGAAATCGGACGATCTCATTAAGCGGGAT
>JALEIO010000157.1 GCA_022769845.1 Oscillospiraceae bacterium | reverse complement strand
AATAGAAAAAGCCACGGCAAATATTGACGAAAAGGTTCAAAAGCTTACCGCACTTCGCGACTATGCAATAGCCGAAATTGAAAAAACCATTCCCTATTGCCGCCTTAACGGTCACAGAACACAAAGGCTCTGCGGAAATATAAATTTTTCGTTCCGATTTATTGAAGGTGAATCGCTGCTTTTGATGCTTGATATGAAAAATATTGCAGCGTCATCAGGTTCGGCGTGCACATCAGGCTCGCTCGACCCATCGCACGTTCTTTTAGCAATCGGACTTGAACACGAGGTTGCACACGGCTCGCTCCGAATAAGCCTCGGCATACAGAACACAAAGGAAGAAATTGACGTTCTTTTACGTGAGCTTCCTAAAATAGTAGACAGATTAAGACAAATGTCGCCTTTATATGAAGGCGTGGAAGGGAGTAAATAATTATGATGTACAGTAAAAAGGTTTTAGACCATTTCTCAAATCCGAGAAATGTCGGAGAAGTTGAAAACGCAAATGCAGTCGGTCAGGTCGGCAATGCAAAATGCGGTGATATAATGAAAATTTCAATGCGAATTGAAGATAATATTATAAAAGATGTTAAATTCAAAACATTTGGCTGCGGCGCGGCGGTTGCAACAAGCAGTATGGCAACCGAGCTTGTTAAGGGAAAAAGCGTTGACGACGCATTAAAGCTTACAAATAAAGCGGTTATGGAGGCGCTCGACGGACTGCCGCCGGTTAAGGTTCACTGTTCGGTGCTTGCCGAAGAGGCGATAGGCGCGGCAATTCAGAATTATTATGACAATCAGGGAATTGACAAAAAGGTTAAAAAAAGCTGTAACGGATGTTGCAGCAGCTGCTCGGAACACGAAGAGCATCAGCACGAATAATAAAAATTTATGACTTTTCATATAAAAAGTTAACTAAATCCTGAATTTTGCGTAAAAAATTTTACATAAAATTCAGGATTGTTTAATTTTTCAAATCAGTTAAAATACAGAATTTAAAAAACGGTTAAAATAATATGCACCCCAAAATGCCAAACATTTTGAAGGTGCATATTAAAACATATTTGTACTGCTTATATAAATTTATATGCAGAAACAGTATTGTACTTTTCGCCTTTTTTAACAAAAATACTTGGGAAAAACGGAAGGTTTGTTGCATTAGGAAATTTCTGCGTTTCAAGACAAAAAGCCTGATGCGTGTCATAAACTGCTCCGTCCTTGCAAACTCTTTCATTTTCTATGCCATTGCCCGTATAAAGCTGAACGCCCGGAAGGTCGGTGTAGCACTCCATTATTATACCGCTTACATCTCCCTTTGCAACGGCATATTTTCGATATCCTGTGCCGTCAAGAACAAAATTGTGGTCATATCCGCCAAACATTTTAATCTGCTCAAAATCCGCAGCAAAACCGTCCTTCAAAACCTTTCCTTTTCTAAAATCAAACGGTGTATTTTCAACCGAAAGTATTTCGCCGTAAGGATAGCAATCCTTGGTGTTCGGCGTGTAGAAAGAAGCTGCAATGGTAAGAGTATGATTTTGAGCGCTTCCGCTTGCGTGCCCATTCAAATTAAAATACGAGTGATTGGTAAGATTAATTACCGTATCCGCATCCGATTCAGCCTCATAATGAATTTTAAGCTGATTGTCGTTTGTAACGGTATATGTAACGGTGACGTTTACATTCCCCGGAAATCCCTCATTGCCGTCAGGGTCAAAAAGCGAAAGAACAAGGCTTGGTTCGTTACCGTCAATTTCCTTCGCGTTCCACACGCTGTGGCTGTAGCCCTTTACTCCTCCATGCAGATTGCAAATTCCGTTATCATTTTTTTCAAGCGAATATTCCTTGCCGTTAAGCACAAATTTGCCGCCGAATATTCTGTTTGAATTTCGCCCTACAAGCGCGCCGTAATAGCCTTTGTTATTCTCATATTCCTCCATTGTATCTCTGCCAAGAACAACGTCAACGCCTTTATATTTAAGCGTTCTCACAATGCCTCCGTAGGTTATTATTTCAGCGCTCAAAGTACCTTTGTCATTTATAAGCTCGTATGCAAAAACCTCTTTGCAGTCTGTATTTCCGAAAAGTCGTTTTTTAATCATTTTTATGCTCCTTTTTGTATTTTAACATAATTGTATCACACAAAAACCTATTTTTCAAGAGCAATTATCCTTTACTGTTTTACTGTTTTGCACTCTGAAAGCGGAGCAATAATATCAGAGTTTAGCAAAAATATTTTTGTATATCCTTCAGAATCGGCAATTTCAAATTTTTCAGACACACTGCCGTAGTTTATTTCGGTTAAAAATTCAACCCCTGAAACAGCTCCGTCTTTTTTGTATTTTACCGCTATAAATTTTGCCGATTTGTCATCGGTCAAGCCAACCTTTGCATATGTGCTGATAATTCCGTTTTCGTTTGAAACCGTTATCCCCGATTTTGCAAAATCTGTTTTTGCACTTGATTTATCAAATGTAATTTTTGCAATTCCCTGATATCCGAGAGTGAGAATAACATAATCGTCCGTTGCATATGCAATATTCGGAGTGCCGTTTATTTTAAACGAAGAAACGGTTTTAGGATTTTTTATATCGCTTATATTTATAACCGAAACATATCCTTCAAGCATATCCGAAACAACCATTATATTTCCGAATATATAAGGTTTTCCGCTCAAAACATCAGGAAGATTGTCATCAGCATTTTTGTAAACTCTGTTTTTCCACGGGAACTTGTAGCTTGATGTGATATTTGCAAAATCAGAATAACCGTCAATAATAAGATACCTTGTTATGTCGCTTCCTACGCCTGTTGCAATAATAGTTTTTCCGTCAGAGTAAACTGCCAGTCCGCCGCCTATTCCGGCTGCCGATACCGAGCCGAACCCCGTAATTATCGGATTTTCTTCGGAAAAATCTACAAGATACCCTTTTTTATTATATCCGTATGCAACCGCATATCGGTCATACTCCGCGCCATAGGCGTTTGTATCTTTTATAAAACCTTGCATAATCGGCCTTATATAAACAGACGCGCCAAGCTGATTATAAAATGTCGGATTATCAGGATTTGACACATTAACAACCTGCACTCGCAGTCCTGCCTGAATAACCGCCCATTTTTTGTCGCTTGTTACAATAACCTCTTTAACGGGATATGATTCGCTTGAACGTTTAAACGGTGTTCCGATTTCCGAAAGACTTGTACCCTCGATTTTGAAAAATCTTAAGCCCGCCTGACCGTCTGCAGCGTAAAGTGTATCGCCGACAATATAAACATCTGATACCATATCATTTGCAGGATAGGTATTAATTACATTCAAATTATTATCAAATATCTTTATGCCGCCCGTGCCGCACGCTGCAAAAATATAATCGTTTCCGTCGGTTCTAACAACCTTTGCCGACTGAATTTGCTCATCTGATTTTCGATAGTATGTAACGTCCGCAATGCCGTCAGGCAAAGAAAGGTTATAAAACGAATCTGTGCCGGTAAACACAGTATCAGTTGCCATCAAAGATTTTTTAGATGCAAAATCACTGTTTAAAACATAAACTCCGCTTAATGTACCGCCGACGTAAACATAGCCGTTTACCGCGTCAAATCCGCACACAGGCGAACGGGTAAAATCAGTTTGGTCATACGGAATAATCTCGCCCGTAAGCTTTGTGCCGCCGCTTATATTTAAAACTGTATGCGAAACACGCTTGGGCGCTGACTTGTCGGTTACATCGTAAATATAAAATCCGTTTAAGCTTGAACCGAAATAAATATAATCTTTGCCATTCTTTTCGGCGCGCTTAACAGACCAATAATCATACAGCGAATAGCTGAATCTTCCGTCTGCACGAACGGTAGAAAGATGTATTTGATTTCCGTTTGCACCGTTATTTATTATATCGGTAACATCAAAAATATCAAAGCCGTTTCCCTGACCAACCTGAAGATTTTTTCGTATTTCGGTGCCGCTTGCAGGCTGATATGTATGGTGTCCCGTTGCAGCATAAAGATATGTTTTGCCATCTTTTTCTTCAACCGTCATACCGTCGCCTTTTCCCGAAAGACGAATTTCACCAATCTTTTTCGGATTTGAAATATCGGTGCGCAAATCAAACATATCAATTCTGTGCTCACCCCAAAGCCCTGCATATAAAATTCCGCTGTTAACCGTGCAGGATTGAGCCTCTCCGCAACGCGCTATTGCAATTTCTTTTGCCTGCGCATTTTTATAAATTCCGTCCTCTGCACGTTTTTCTTCGCTGACATTTGTGTAATCGGATATATCCGCAATTTCCACACCGAATACTCTGTTTGCAATAAACATATAATCGCCCGATACGCAAATGCCGGTTGCAAACTCAATTGTATCATATCTGCCTATTTTTTTGGGATTGCTTTTGTCGCGAACGTCTATAAAGGTAACGCCGCACTGCCTTCCCGTTACAATTAAGATATCGGGATTTTTGTCTGACAAAGCAATCTGACGAAGTGCTCCAAGCCCGGTAAGCTTGCCGACAACAGATGGCTTTTCGGGATTTTCAAGTGAAGAAATATAAAGCGCACCTCCTCCGACAGTATAAAGATATTGCCCGTCAAATGAACATACCGTATCGGTTGCAGCCGATATTGTTTTGTCAAAGGTTTCGGTAACTGCTTTTTCTTCCGCACCTGACAAATCATACATACCGGAGCGCTCGAACATAACAAAATCATTGATTTTTACATTGCCATTGCTGTCATTTTCTTTTTCAATAACTTTAGAAAGCGTAACCGAAGCTATCATAGTGTTTTCAGTCATATCAATTTTTATTGAATTTTCATTGCCCTCCGATATATACGGCATACTTATTCTGCTCCAGGAGGGCGTTGTGTAATATAGATTTTTGCCGCTGTCCGCGCTGTCTATATACATATTGTACGCATCATTTGAAAGATAAAAATTACCGTCCGTTTTATTTATATCAAACGAAATCTTTCCTCCGCCTCCATCGGTGCGAACCACTGCTTCCAAAAGCATAACGTCATCTTTTGCAATGCTTTCTTTCTGCTCATCAGTCAAAGTGTACGTTGCTTGTTTTGCGCCTGTTAAAACGCTTGTGTACGATACACCCTCAAGCGTTACAGCGGAAATATCCGAAAGACTTCTGCCTGACATAAAATCCGCATTTGAAACAATTTCTGTTGTTTTCGGCTGCGGCTTATCAAACGGCAAAACCGCCCCCACATATCCTTTTATCGAAATGTTGTCGATATATGCTTCATAGTTTTGTGTGGTTGTTCCCTGCGTTGCAAATCCTATTTTTATACTTCCGTTTTCAGAAAACACATTTGACGGTTTTACAGTAAGCGGCAATTCAATTTTTTTAGGACCGTACGTTGCTTCTTTGCCTTCAACAAATATACGCACGTTTTTGTATTCGTCCTTCAAAATTCCCGTTTCGGCATCGACAATATTACTTCCGTACATAGGAATAGCAACGCTTACCTTATGCCATTCGCTTTTTGATACAAAGGCATTTGAACGCAGTCCGCCGTTATATGCCTCCCAAACATTTTTGATGTTTACTTCGTTTTCTATAAATACCCTGCACATAGAACTGCTTTTTGAAGGCAGGTTAAACATTACCGAAACACTGTTTTTTTCCGCATCAAGCAAAACGTCAAACTCAACAACGGCATAATCGTAATTGCCGCTGTTTAAGTCATTGTTTACATTAAACTGCAAATAGTCATTGTCACCCAATGTTGACGTATTTGCAAAGGTGCCTTTTGCCATTATAACCGTTTCGCCCGGCACTTTGGTTGATGAAGTTTCAAGATTTGAAAGATTTTTCTTTACCGCGTTGTCAATATTGTCATCAAGCGACGAGCAGCTGCTCGAGCGAATAGAAACATATCCGTCCTGTGCAAAAACAGCTTCACAGCAAAATGATGAAATTAATAACATAAACGAAATAATTAGACACAACTTTTTCATTTTTTAACCGCCTTTAATAATTAAATATTACTATTCCGCTCAATTTGCCCGATCTAATATAAACCACTGTTTTTGAAGCCTCGTTGCCATATGCCGAAACAGTTTTTATATCCGCCTCGGAACCAACTCTCACTCTTTCCTTGCCCGCCGCGATTTCATAAACTAAAATCGGAGCGTTATTTATATCAAAATACGCAAGGTTTGAATTATCGGTTGTATTTCCGAGCGATACCGACATTATGTTGTTCTTGATTTCATATACACTGCCTGCCGTAAGACGGTATGTTGCACTGTAAGAGCCGGATGTGCAAGTTTTTTCGTCCACCTTGACATTTTTTGTCGGCGATGACGACCAAGTGTCAAGATAAGATAACGGCGCTCCGAGAAATGCTTTTTTAACCTCTTTTTCGCTTGCGTCATACACCTTTACAAAATTACCCGCCATATTGTCTTGTATTAAATACGCAAATACGTCGCCTGTTTCAAGGCTTGCTTCAGCAAGAGAGAAATCGTCATAAATATCCAAAGCATATTTCGGCGAAACAATATACTCCTTTTCCTCACCCTTGAGCGTTATAAAACTGATTTTATCGGTAGTTTCACCGTCAAATATAGTTTTTGAAAGCTTTTTTACAATTCCAAGCTCTGTAAAAGTTGCAGGAACCATTCGGTACTGTGAAAGAATATCATTTGCCGAATCGGTTTTAAGATTGAATCCGAACTTTACAATAGCATCAATACTCAAATCGTCGTCAAAATAGTAAAGGTCGCAGTAATTTCCTATCTTATAATCATTTGATAAAAGATATTTGGTGCGCACGCCGATATAATACTCGGAATTATCAAGATATTCTTCCGTATTCT
>JALEIO010000137.1 GCA_022769845.1 Oscillospiraceae bacterium | reverse complement strand
TTGTTGTATAATAGCAAAGTAGCATTTGCCGCTGTGATGGAATTGGCAGACGTAGCGGACTCAAAATCCGCCGGTAGCGATACCGTGCCGGTTCGACTCCGGCCAGCGGCACCACGTCGGAACAAGCTTTGGCTTGTTCCGATTTTTTATAACATAGGAAATTGCTCGTTTTGAGTGAGCAATTTTGCTTGTTCAAAAAAAGCGTACCTTTTTGCCCCCAAGATTGGGGGTCAGGGGGTTGATGCGTTTTAACGATTTTTTATTGCATAAAAAAATCAGACACACGCTCCGCCGCTCCTCCTCTTTCGCAAAAGGTCACGGCAAGTCGCTCGGCTCGTTTGCAAGCGCACTTGCTTTCGCTTTGTTGCCTATCAACCTTTTGCAAGCAAGTGCCTGCGGCGCGAATTATAGCTGCCGCTCCTTATCCGTGAAAAGTAACGCTTGCTGCGCCTTTTTATTTTTTATAAAAATTCTTTTATAACGCTCCACCTTTCTACAAGCTTTTCCATAGAATACGCCGCGTTTGCAGGCGAAGTGGACGGCAGACATACCGCAGTTTTTCTTATTTTAGGCAAAATATACTTATTATAATATTTCTCGGCAGTTTTGCCGTTTACAAAAATCTTTGCGATATCAGAATTTTCAAGTATCGGCGAAATATCATTTGCAACTGCGTTTTTAATTGAACTGTCTGAGCTGCCTTCAATCTCGCACGACGCAATTACATCCCACAGCGCAATGCGGTGCAAATGCAAAAATTCTCTTTTTTGCTCGATTGTTTCAGGAACGCAGTCGTTCAGTACGGCGGCGGTAACTCTCCAGAACCTGTTTTGCTTATGTCCGTAAAAAAACATCTGCTCGCGCGATTTTAGCGATGGAAAACTGCCCAGAATAAGTATTTTTGAATTTTTGTCATATAATGGCGGAAACGGGTGGCATATCATAATAAATCCTCTTTTTCATATTGATGGCTTTATCATAACACACTTTAAATTTTTTTACAATCTGTTTTAAATATGTATAAAACAAAAAGGCGGATTTCTCCGCCTTAACCAACTATATCAATCGCATTCAGCTCGTCCTGCACGAGTGTGCTTTCATATTTATCAATAATCCGCTGCTGCAAAAGCTCACGCATTTCCATATTTATAGGATGCGCAATGTCCTTGTACTCATTATCGGGAGTTTTGCGGCTTGGCATTGCTATAAACAGCTTGTCCTGCCCTTCAATAATTTTTATATCGTGCACCACAAAGCAGTTGTCAAACGTCACCGACACCACCGCTTTCATTTTTCCAACCTCTGCAATCTGTCTTATTCTGATATCCGTTATTTCCATTGTGAAAACCTCCGTAAATATTTTGTGTTTCATATTATATTATGAAGGTTTTTAAAAAATTTATTCATTTATATTTTCAAATTTTTTAAGTTTTTTCAGCGCAATAAGCATAATCACAGGAAATGCGCATATTGCCAAAAGACCGCATTTCAAGCCGAATCCAACCGAATCGGCAGCATAAATTATACTTGCTTTTTGAAAATCAAAATTTTGCGTAACGCCCGATATAAATCCTACCAATGACGGCGCAAAGGTGCAGCCAATATCACCGCCAAGCGCAAGATATGCAAACATTGCAGTGTTGCCGCCCGAGTGCATTTTTGAACAGAGCGAAAGCGTTCCCGGCCACATAATTCCCACCGCAAGGCCGCACATTGACGCGCTTATAAGAGCTGTAATGCTGCTGCGTGAAAACACCGTAACAAGATACGAAACAAGTGCAAAAACGGCGCTTATTACAAGCGCTTTGTGAAGCTTAAGCGACGCACCGTAAATTCCGTACATCATTCTTGCAAGCCCCATAAACACCGCGAACATACACGGCCCCAAAATATCGCCAACCTCTTTCGACACCCCGAGTCCCGCCTCGGCAAACAGCGACGCCCACTGCGCCATAGCCATTTCGATTGAACCTGCGCAAATCATCATCACAAGACAAATTAAAAATATTTTTGATTTTACAAGTCTTTTAAAAGGCATACCGCTCTCTTCGGTAATTTTTTGCGCAAGTGGAACAACGGCAAAAAAGAAAATATTCGCAAACGGAACAAGCGCCCAAATGCACGGCAAAAAGTACCATTTTTCCGAGCCGAAAAATTTAAAAAACGTCGTTGACAAAAGCACTACAAGCACACTTCCCCAGCAGTAAAACGAGTGCAGAAGGCTCATAGCGGTATCCTTTTCTTTTGAAGGAAGAGAATCTACAATAGGGCTTATCAAAACCTCGGTAAGTCCGCTTCCGACAGCCGTGAAAATTGTAGCAATACACAACCCGAGATACGGACGCGAAAAAATATGCGGAAAAAGAGCAAGTCCAACAAGGCCTATACTGCTAAGAATATGCGCCCATATTGCACCGCGCCTGAAACCTATTTTTTCAACAAGCTTTACGGCAGAAATGTCGGTAATAATCTGCACGCCGAAATTAAGCGTAATCAGCACGCTTATAAGCTCAAGCGATATGCCGAAACGATTGTGAAACGTCAAAAACAAAAGCGGCGAAAGATTGTTTACAATAGCCTGCGTAATATATCCGATATAGCTTGCATACAGTGTGTGTTTATATGTAAACTTCACTTTTAAATCTCCTTATCAACCCATTTAAAGCCTACTATAACATAATTTTTTTCACTTTTCAATATATTATATGTATTATTTTTCAAAAAAGTTGATTTTTTCTTAAAAATGATATATAATATTATTTTAGTTAAATAAACTTAAGGAGTTTAAAATGAAAAAATTATTGATTGTTGACGGAAACAGCATAATCAACCGTGCGTTTTACGGCATAAGACTTCTTACCAATAAAAGCGGTGTTTTCACCAACGGAATTTACGGGTTTTTGAATATACTTTTTAAAAATATTGACGAAATTGAGCCTGACTATGTGTGCGTTGCGTTTGACCTTAAGGCGCCCACCTTCAGGCATAAAATGTATGACGGCTACAAAGCGCAGCGAAAGCCTATGCCAAAAGAGCTTGCAATGCAAATGCCCATTTTAAAGGACGTTTTATCTGCACTTAACATTACAATGTACGAAAAAGAAGGCTATGAGGCTGACGATATTATCGGCACAATAAGCCGGATTTGTGATGAAAAAAACGTGGAATGTTTTATTGTTACGGGCGACAGGGACGATTTGCAGCTTGCGTCCGAAAATACAAAAATTCTTCTTACAGTTACAAAGAGCGGTTCAAACGAAACCACCTGTTACGATAACAAGGCAGTTTTTGAAAAATACGGCGTAACTCCGGAAAGCTTTATTTTTGTAAAGGCGCTTATGGGCGACAGCTCGGATAATATTCCCGGAGTTGCCGGCATAGGCGAAAAAACCGCAATCGGTCTTATACAAAAATACACCGATTTGGACGGCGTTTTTGCGCACGCTGACGAAAATACAAAAAGCGTTGCAAAAAAGCTCTGCGACGGAAAAGATATGGCATATTTAAGCTATGACCTTGCCAAAATCGACCGTTTTGTACCTATTGACTTTGAATTTGAAAATAATTTATATGGTGATTTCGACAAAGAAAAAACCGAGAAAATTTTCAGAAATCTTGAATTTAATTCGTTTTTGAAAAAGCTCGGAATAGGTTCAAAGAAAAAAACGGATTTAAAGCTTTTTAAACAGACCGACGCGAAAATCCAATGCGGTCAAAATCTTGTTTACAAAATTTACGAAACAGACGGCGAAATTTTTGCGTTTGCCTATCTTTCGGGCGACAGCGTAAATTATATTGTAAACGACATTCTCACAACGGGCGATTTTTACGGCGAAATAAAAAGAGTTTTTGAAAACGAAAACATCCAAAAATCTTCCTCCGACATTAAAAAAGATATTGTTCTTCTTCACGGCAAAAACATTGAACTGTGCGGTGAATATTTTGACACGTCGGTGGGCGGATATATTTTAAATCCGTCGCGTTCAAGCTATGAAATAAGCGATCTTGCACAGGAATTTCTCGAATATGAAATTTCAAATTTAAAAGATATTTTAAAGAAGGAAAAATGTGCTGTTTCGGCTTTAAGCGAAGAAAAGTTTGCCGAAATTGCAAGAGAAGAAATCGGCGCGATAAATGCTTTGTGCGAATATGAAAAAAAAGAAGCGGAGGCGCACAAGCAATCACACCTTCTTTACGACATTGAGCTTCCTCTTATAAGAGTGCTTGCGTCAATGGAGATTGAAGGCTTTAAGGTTGACAGAGAAAAGCTTTCGGAATTTTCAAAATATCTTTCACAAAACATAGATATTTTGGAAAAGCAGATTTACGCAATCGCAGGCGAAGAATTTAACATCTCCTCCCCCAAGCAGCTCGGCGTGATTTTGTTTGAAAAATTAAACCTTCCCGCAGTGAAAAAAACCAAAACAGGCTATTCCACCAACGCCGAGGTGCTCGAAAAGCTTCGCGGCTACAATGATATTATAGAATATATTTTGGAATACCGTATGCTTACAAAGCTTAAATCCACCTACGCAGACGGGCTTTTGGCAGTTATCGGCAGCGACGGAAGAATACACTCAAGCTTTAACCAAACGGTTACTGTAACGGGCAGAATAAGCTCCACCGAGCCAAACCTTCAAAACATTCCGCAGCGCAAGGAGCTCGGACGCGAAATACGCAAAATGTTTGTTGCAAAAGATGACGATTACACCCTCGTTGACGCGGATTATTCGCAGATTGAGCTGCGCGTTCTTGCACACATTGCAAACGATGAAAATATGATTGAGGCATTTGAAAATAACGTTGACATTCACACCGCAACAGCAAAAAATATATTCGGAGTTGACGATGACGAAATTACTCCCCTTCTGCGTTCAAAAGCAAAGGCAATTAACTTTGGCATTGTGTACGGCAAGGGCGATTTTTCACTTGCGCAGGACCTTCACGTTTCGCGCAAAGAGGCAAAGGAATACATTGACGGTTATTTTAAAAAATATTCCGGAATAAAAAAATATATGGACGATATTGTAAAATCCGGAAAGGATAAAGGTTATGTAGAAACCATATTCGGCAGACGCAGATACCTTCCCGAGCTTCAATCCTCAAACTTTATGGTGCGCTCATCGGGCGAGCGTATGGCGCTTAACACGCCTATTCAGGGCACTGCGGCGGATATTATCAAAATCGCTATGGTAAAGGTTTACAATGCACTCAAAAGTGAAAATCTAAAATCCAAGCTTATTTTGCAGGTGCACGACGAACTTATTATTGAAACCTATCTGCCCGAAACCGAAAAGGTAAAAAAACTTTTGAAAGAATGTATGGAAAGTGCGTGCGACTTAAAAGCACGGCTTGTCGCCGAGGTGGGCGAAGGCAAAACGTGGTATGACGCGCATTAAATTTTTGGGGGTATTTTTAAGTGATTATAGGAATTACGGGCGCGTCGGGCGCAGGCAAAAGCATTGCTTCCAAAGTGTTTGAAAAAAACGGTTTTTTTATAATCGACCTTGACAAAATCGCACACGGAATTTACGACACAAATAAACTTTGCGTCGAAGAAGTTGCGCGCGAATTCGGAAACGGCATCCTTGACGAAAACGGAAAAGTTATGCGCAAAAAGCTTGGCGAAATTGTTTTTGCAGACAAAGAAAAACTAAACATTTTGAATAAAATCACGCATAAATATATATTAAATGAAGTTTTTAAAGAGCTTGACGGCAAAAACAACGCCGTTTTGGACGCTCCCCTTCTTTTTGAATCGGGGCTTGAAAAGCATTGCGACATAACGCTGGGCATAATCTCGCCCAATGAAGTAAAAACAAAGCGCATACAGGAGCGCGACGGCGTTTCGCAAGACTATGCCGAAAAGCGGCTTGAAAAACAGCACAGTGACGAATTTTTTGAAAAAAACTGCACATTCTGCATACGCAACAACGGCGATATTCCGGAATTTATCAAAAAAGTTGAGCTGTTTATTAAAAATGAGGTGAACAACAAGTAAACTATGTATAAATTTGTAAAAAGGCTGATAATTTTTGCGCTTACAGCCGTTATAATCGGCTGCGCGTTTAAAACGCCGATACTTAAAATGATTTATCCTATCGGCTATATAGATGAAATTGATGAAAATTCACAGCGTTTCAACGTTGATAAATATCTTGTAATGGGCGTAATAAGCGCCGAAAGCGGCTTTGACCATCAGGCGCAGAGCCATAAGGGCGCAATGGGTGCAATGCAGGTTAAAGAAGAAACGGCAATCTGGTGCAACGAGCATTTTGCGTTAAATCTTGACGTAAGCAATCTTTACAATCCGTCGGTTAACATTACCATAGGCTGCGCATACCTCGAATACCTTATAGATATGTTTGACGGCGACGCATACGTTGCGCTTGCAGCGTACAATGCAGGGCTTGGCAATGTTAAAAACTGGCTTTCCGACAAAAACTACTCTGCCGACGGGAAAAGCCTTTTCAAAATTCCTTATAAGGAAACCGACGAATATGTTAAAAAAGTGCTGAAACGAAGGGATATATATAAAAAGCTATATGGGTAAAAAATATACATTTTTTACCCATATAAAATATATAATTATGATGATTTTCAATAAATTTGCAAATATATATTGATAATTCTAAAATAATATGCTATAATAATTTTCGATTAGGCAATTTATGCACCCGTGGCGGAATTGGCAGACGCGCACGGTTCAGGTCCGTGTGAAAGCAATTTCATAGGAGTTCAAGTCTCCTCGGGTGCACCAATCCATAATAGTAAAAAGCATTATGCTTAAAAATTAACACAGGTTTTTATCATTGCAATTAATTTTGCAAAAATAATTGTTTTACAATATGAAGGAGAGGTAATCAAAATGGCAAAAATTGATTTAAGCAAGTATGGCATTTCCGGCACAACCGAAATTGTACGCAATCCCTCTTACGATATGCTGTTTGAGGAAGAAACAAAATCTAACCTTGAAGGCTTTGAAAAAGGTCAGGTAAGTGAGCTCGGCGCAGTTAACGTTATGACAGGTGTTTACACCGGTCGTTCTCCGAAAGATAAATTTATTGTTATGGACGAAAACTCCAAAGACACTGTTTGGTGGACAAGCGACGAGTACAAGAACGACAACCATCCCGCTTCAAAAGAGGCATGGGAAGCTGTTAAAGACATTGCGCTCAAAGAGCTTTCAAACAAAAGACTTTTTGTTGTTGACGCTTTCTGCGGCACAAACAAAGACACCCGTATGGCAATCAGATTTATTGTTGAGGTTGCTTGGCAGGCTCACTTTGTTACAAATATGTTCATACAGCCTACCGCTGAAGAGCTTGAAAACTTTGAGCCTGACTTTGTTGTTTACAACGCTTCAAAAGCTAAAGTTGAAAATTACAAAGAGCTTGGCTTAAACTCTGAAACCGCAGTAATGTTCAATATCACAAGCCGCGAGCAGGTTATTGTAAACACTTGGTACGGCGGCGAAATGAAAAAAGGTATGTTCTCTATGATGAACTACTATCTGCCCCTTAAGGGTATCGCGTCTATGCACTGCTCGGCAAACACCGATATGGACGGCAAAAACACAGCAATCTTTTTCGGTCTTTCGGGCACAGGAAAAACAACTCTTTCCACCGACCCCAAGCGTCTTCTTATAGGCGATGACGAGCACGGCTGGGACGATAACGGCGTATTCAACTTCGAGGGCGGCTGCTATGCAAAGGTTATTAACCTCGACAAAGAGTCCGAGCCTGATATTTACAATGCTATTAAGCGTAACGCACTTTTAGAAAACGTTACACTTGACAAAGACGGCAAAATTGACTTTGACGATAAGAGCGTAACAGAAAATACGCGTGTATCTTATCCGATTAACCATATCAAAAATATTGTACGTCCTGTTTCGGCAGCTCCCGACGCTAAAAACGTAATCTTCCTGTCGGCAGACGCATTCGGAGTACTTCCGCCTGTTTCGATACTCACACCCGAGCAGACGCAGTATTATTTCCTTTCGGGCTTTACCGCAAAGCTTGCGGGAACTGAAAGAGGAATTACCGAACCCACACCGACATTCTCGGCTTGCTTCGGTCAGGCATTTTTGGAGCTCCATCCTACAAAATATGCTGAAGAACTCGTTAAGAAAATGCAAAAGAGCGGCGCAAAGGCATACCTTGTAAACACCGGCTGGAACGGTACGGGCAAACGTATTTCAATCCGCGACACAAGAGGTATTATTGACGCTATCTTAAACGGAGATATCAAAAACGCTCCGACAAAGAAAATTCCGTATTTCAACTTTGAAGTTCCCACAGAGCTTCCCGGCGTTGACAAAAACATTCTTGACCCGAGAGATACCTATGCAAGTGCTTCCGAATGGGAGGAAAAAGCAAAGGATTTGGCCGGCAGATTTATCAAGAATTTTGCAAAATACGAGGGCAATGCGGCAGGCAAAGCTTTAGTAAGCGCAGGTCCGCAGAAATAATAAATTTATAAGTACAAAAAGCGTTCTCCGAAATTGGAGAACGCTTTTTTGACAAAATGCACTAAAAATTTTTAAATTTCAATTTATATCTTGATATATCTCTAAATATAATACGATATACCAAAAATATGATTGCAATATAAGTAGAAATATGATATAATTTGTAAAGTAGCATTATTTTATATTGTTAAAAAATTGACAATGTTAATCAAATAAGATTGCATACAAATCTACAATGAAAGGTGTAATGAAAATTATGAACAAAATATCTATCGTAGGAACGGGCAGCGTAGGCTCCACCATTGCTTATACGCTTACCGTAATGGGAATCGCATCCGAAATTGTTATGATTGACATCAACAACGAAAAGGCGCTCGGAGAGGCTCTTGACATTAGACAGGGCACCCCGTTTTGCGGCGGCGGCTCAATTTATGCCGGCGACTACCGCGACGCTGTAAATTCGGACATCGTAATTTTAACATCGGGCATTGCAAGAAAACCCGGTCAGACAAGATTGGAGCTTGCACAGACAAACGTTAACATCACAAAAGAAATCATCCCCGAAATCACAAATTACGCACCGAACGCTATATATATAATCGTCAGCAACCCTGTTGACATCTTAACCTATACGTTCCACAAATTCTCAAAAATTCCCGAAAACCACATTATCGGCTCGGGTACAATTTTGGATACCGCGCGCCTTCGTGCAAGGCTTTCGGAATATTATAACATCAATCAGAGCAATGTTCACGCTTATGTTTTCGGCGAGCACGGCGATTCGTCGTTTATTCCATGGTCGGTTGCAAACATTTCAAACGTGCCGATTTCAGAATGTCACAAGCTTATCACAACTCCCGGAATTTCAAGCCCCGAGCTTGATTTGGAAGAAATCGAGCAGTATGTAAGAAAATCAGGCGGACGTGTTATTGCGCGCAAGGGCGCAACCTTCTATGCTGTTTCCGTTTCGGTTTGCCACATCTGCAAGTGCATTTTGAGCGGCATTGACACAACTATGACTGTATCTACAATGATGCACGGCGAATACGGCATTGACGACGTATGCTTAAGCACAGTAAATATGATTGGTCACAACGGTGTACGCGGCAAGGTTAACGTATCGCTTACCGAAGATGAAATTGCAAAGCTTCGTCACAGCGCGGACACTTTAAAAGAAGTAATCAAAAATCTTGACATATAAGAAAGGTGGAAATTTAAATGGAATACCGTATTGAACACGATTCTATGGGCGAAATGAAAGTTCCTGCCGACCGTCTTTGGGCGGCGCAGACTCAAAGGAGTCACGAAAACTTTAAAATAGGCGTAGATATTGAAACTATGCCGCGCGAAATCACACACGCGTTCGGAATATTGAAAAAAGCGGCGGCTATGGCTAATGCCGAGCTTAAACCCGAAAAAATGACGGCTGAAAAATTAGAAGATATTAAAAAAGCGTGCGACGAGGTTATTTCGGGCGAGCTTAACGGACATTTTCCGCTTGTTGTTTGGCAGACAGGTTCGGGCACACAGTCAAATATGAATGCAAACGAGGTTATTGCAAACCGCGCAAACCAGCTTGCAGGCTCGAAGCTTTGCCACCCCAACGATGACATTAATATGAGTCAGTCATCAAACGATACCTTCCCGACTGCTATGCATATTTCGGCAGTTATCGCTATTGAAGATAAGCTTATTCCCGCTGTTGAAAAGCTTATAGCTACTTTTAAAAAGCTTGAGGCTGAAAACGAGGGTATTGTAAAATCCGGCCGTACTCATCTTCAGGACGCAACACCGATTAAATTCAGCCAGGAAATTTCAGGCTGGAGAGCCAGTCTTGAAAAAGACGTCGAGCTTCTTAAAATGTCTGTTAAACCGCTTTACGAGCTTGCACTCGGCGGCACAGCCGTAGGCACAGGTCTTAACGCTCCTAAAGGATTTTCCGAATTGGTTGCAAAAAAGGTTGAAATTTTAACAGGCAAAAAATTTGTTACCGCTGAAAATAAGTTCCACGCTCTTACCTCAAAAGACGAGCTTGTTTTTGCTCACGGAGCAATAAAGGCTACTGCCTGCGATATGCTTAAAATCGCAAATGATGTGCGCTGGCTTGCGTCCGGTCCGAGAGACGGTCTCGGCGAAATTCACATTCCTGAAAACGAACCGGGCTCGTCTATAATGCCGGGCAAGGTTAACCCCACTCAGTGCGAGGCGGTTACAATGGTTGCGGTTCAGGTTATGGGCAATGACGCGGCGGTATCTATTGCCGCATCGCAGGGAAACTTTGAACTTAACGTATTTATGCCCGTTGCGGCATACAACTTCTTGCAGTCGGCTCGTCTTCTTGCAGAAGCTATTGTTTCGTTCAACGACAACTGTGCTGTCGGAATTACCGCCAATAAAGACAAAATGTATCATAATCTTCACAATTCGCTTATGCTTGTTACGGCGCTTAACCCGTATATCGGATATGAAAATGCCGCAAAAACGGCAAAAAAAGCCTTCAAGGATAACATTTCTTTAAAACAAGCCTGCGTTGAACTCGGCTTTTTGACGGCAGAAAAATTTGACGAGGTGTTCCACCCTGAACAAATGGTTTGATAAAAGTCGTTTTGACAAGTTTGAATAAGTATATTTGGAGGTAAAAGATGAAGGTTAGTTATTTTCCCGGCTGCACCCTCCGAACAAAGGCTAAAAAGCTTGATTATTACGCCCGCAAATGCGCGCAGATTCTCGGTGTTGAAATGTGCGAAATAGAGGATTGGCAGTGCTGCGGCGGCGTATTTATAAGCGCAAAGGACGAGGTTGCCTCAAAGCTTCCGAGCGTCCGCGCGCTTAAAGCGGCAAAAGAAGCTTCTCAACCTTTGGTTACGGTGTGTTCAGCCTGTCACAATGTAATAAAACAGACAAATTACGAAATGAAAACCAACAGTGATTTTGCTCAAAAGGTAAATCTTTATATGTCGCAGGACAAAGACGGAAGCGAGCCTTACAACGGCGAAACCGAGGTTTATCATTATCTTGAAATTTTAAAGGACGTTGTTGGATTTGACAAAATCAAAGCGGCGGTTAAAAATCCGCTTACAGGAAGAAAAGTTGCGGCGTACTACGGCTGTATGCTGCTTCGTCCCGGCAATGTTATGGAGTTTGACGACGTTGAAAATCCCACAATTATGGAGGATTTTATAAAAGCGCTCGGCGCAGAGCCTGTTATTTATTCTATGAGAAACGAGTGCTGCGGCGGATATGTTGCGCTTGAGGATAAGGAGAGCGCAAAAAAGAAATCCAATCAAGTATCCGACAGTGCCAAGGCAAACGGTGCGGATACCATTGTTACCGCGTGTCCTCTTTGCAAATACAATCTTGTTAAAAATAACAGCAGCGTTCCCGTTGTATACTTTACAGAGCTTTTGGCAGAGGCGCTCGGCGTAAAGGAGGACAATGATGCAGAATAAAAATTTAAAAGACCAGATTATCCGTATGTCGGGCGTTAACCCGAAAAAATGTATGCGCTGCGGAAAATGCTCGGCAACTTGTCCGTCATATGACGAAATGGAATATCATCCTCATCAGTTTGTATATATGGTGGAAAACGGCGAAATTGACGAGCTTATGAAATCAAATTCAATCTATAAATGCCTTTCGTGCTTTGCCTGCGTTGACCGCTGTCCGAGAGGCGTTGAGCCTGCAAAGCTTATCGAGGCTTTAAGGCTTTGCGTTATTCGCCAAAAAGGCGCAAATCATCTTACCGCGAACGACATTCCGAAGCTTATTGACGATGATATGCCTCAACAGGCAATTATGAGCGCATTAAGGAAATATTCAAAATAGAAAGGAGAAGCAAACAATGCAAAGAATTGGAGTTTTTGTCTGTCACTGCGGAACGAACATCGCAGGAACGGTAGACGTTAAGGCTGTCGCAGACGCACTTAAAGACGAGCCCGGTGTTGTTTTCTCCACCGATTATCAATATATGTGTTCCCAGGCAGGACAGGAAATGATAAAAAATGCCGTAAAAGAGCATAGCTTAACAGGCATTGTTGTCTGCTCCTGCTCGCCCCGTATGCACGAGGCAACTTTTAGAAAAACGGCTGCCGCAGCAGGTCTTAACCCTTATATGGTTGAGATTGCAAACATCCGCGAACAGTGTTCGTGGGTTCACAAAGAAATGCCTGTCGGCACCGAAAAAGCTATTATTCTCGCAAAAGCGGCTGTTGCAAAGGTTAACCTTAACGCACCGCTTACCCCGGGAGAAAGCCCCGTTACAAAACGCGCGCTTGTTATTGGCGGCGGTATTGCGGGTATTCAAACCGCGCTTGATATTGCCGACGCCGGCTTTGAAGTTGATATTGTGGAAACCAAACCGACAATCGGCGGAAAAATGGCACAGCTTGACAAAACATTTCCTACCCTTGACTGCGCCGCTTGCATTTTAACGCCTAAAATGGTGGACGTAGCTCAAAACGAAAAAATAAGAATTTTCTCATACTCCGAAGTTACGGATATTAAAGGCTTTGTGGGTAATTTTGAAGTTACCGTAAAACGCAAGGCGCGATATGTTAAAGAGGACGTATGCACAGGCTGCGGAGCCTGCACGGAAAAATGTCCTCAAAAGAAGGTTCCCAACGAATTTAACCTTGGTATGGACAACAGAAGTGCAATTTATATTCCATTTGCGCAGGCAGTTCCGAAGGTTGCAACCATCGACCCGAACTACTGTATGATGCTTAAAACCGGCAAATGCGGCGTATGCTCAAAGGTTTGCACCGCCGGCGCAATAGACTACAAAGCAAAGGACGAATTTTTCACCGAACGCTACGGCGCGATTGTTGCCGCAACAGGATTTAACCCAATTTCAATGGATAAATTTGATGAATTTGCATATTCGCAGTCAAAAGACGTTATCACCTCGCTTGAGCTTGAACGTCTTATGAACGCGGCAGGACCTACCGGCGGCACGCTTTTAAGACCGTCCGACAAAACGCATCCGCATACAATAGTGTTTGTTCAGTGTGTCGGTTCGCGCTGCGAAGCCTGCGCGCAAAAGGGCAAAGAATACTGCTCAAAAATATGCTGTATGTATACTGCAAAGCACGCTATGCTTATCCGCGACAAATATCCTGATACCGACGTTTATGTTTTCTATATTGACGTTCGTACACCGGGTAAAAACTTTGACGAATTTTACAGACGCGCGGTTGAAGAATACGGCGTGCATTATATAAAAGGTATGGTTGGAAAGGTATCGCCCGAAAACGGCAAGCTTAAGGTTCAGGCTTCTGACCTTTTGGACGGAAAACAGCTGCATATCGACGCTGACCTTGTTGTTCTTGCCGCGGCAATAGAGCCTGACAAATCGGCGCGTCCGCTTGCGACAATGCTGACTGCAAGTATGGATACAAACGACTTTTTCACCGAGGCTCACCCCAAGCTTCGTCCTGTTGAAAGTCCCACCGCCGGAGTGTTCCTTTCAGGAACGTGCCAAGGTCCGAAGGATATACCCGAAACGGTATCGCAGGCGGGCGCGGCGGCGTCAAAGGTTATAGGTCTTTTATGCAAAGATAAGCTTACGGGTAATCCGTGCGTTGCTCACTCCGACGAAATGATGTGCAACGGCTGTTCAACTTGCGAAAAGGTTTGTCCCTACGGAGCAATCACATATACCGAAAAAGAATTCAGAATGCCTGACAGAACTACAAAAATGCGCCGCGTAGCGGTTGTAAACGAAGCTGTCTGC
>JALEIO010000122.1 GCA_022769845.1 Oscillospiraceae bacterium | reverse complement strand
AAGCGTCAAATCCTTTTCAAGCCTTCCCGCAACAGTTTCGGGCTGAACGGCAGAAAGAATTATATGCTCGCTGTCCATAATAATAACCGCTCTTGTGCGTCTGCCGCTTGTTGCGTCAATAAGCATACCCTTGTCGCGCGCGCCCTGAATAATTCTTTTAATCGGCGCGGCTTCGGGACTTACAATAGCTACAAGCCTGTTTGCGGAAACAATATTTCCAAAACCAATATTAATAAGCTTCATAAAGACCTCTTCCTATTCAATATTCTGAACCTGTTCACGAACCTTTTCAATTTCGGATTTTAAATCCACAACAAGGCGGCTTATTTCATAATCGTTGCACTTTGAACCCATTGTGTTCGCTTCGCGGTTGAGCTCCTGAACGGTAAAATCGAGCTTTCTGCCTACGGGAACATCACTCAAAACAAGATTTTTTATCTCGTTTAAATGACTTCGAAAACGAGTTATTTCCTCGGTAATATTAATTTTGTCGGTATATAGACAAACCTCGGCAAGAAGGCGCGATTCGTCAAGCGTTACACCGTTTGTAAAATCCTCCACCCTCTGTTTTATTCTGTCAGCATACTCGGTAATCGTTTCGGGCGAACGCGCTTCAATTTTATTCACCAAACCCGACATTGTTTCAAAGCTTTCATCAAAAAATTTTTTTAGTCTTTCACCCTCGCGAACTCTTGAATTTGTCAAATCGTCCAGCGCTTCGGAAAGAACCTTTTTTACATCTTCGCTTATTTTTTCTTTATCCTGCTCTTTTTTTTCAACGGTAAAAATATCGGGAAAAACCGACAGCTTCGACGCAGTAATGTCATCTTCAACCCCAAAAATTTCCGATATGTTTTTAAGTGCGTCATAATAACCTTTTGCAACCTCTTGGTTAAGCGTTACAACTCTGTCATCTTTTTTTATATTGTCAAACAAAATTGCCGCGTCCACCTTGCCGCGCGAAATTTTCTTTGGAATTAATTCGCGCACAAGCTCCTCAACAAAAGAGTACTGCTTGTATACCCTCACACTTGTATCAAGATATCGGTTGTTAACCGTTTTTAGCTCGACTGTAATGCGGTAATCGTCAAACTGGCACGACGACTGACCGTAGCCTGTCATACTCTTTATCACAAATATTCCCCCAAAAATGCAAAAACAAACATTTTTGCATCTATTATGCATATACGCATAGCTATAAAATTATTATAAAAAGACTAAACAATTCAGATGCCGCTTTTATTATAGGTCACTGAGAAATTCAAAGATACGGTCTTCCGACCCTTTAAGTCCTTCGTGTCCGTATTCAGGGTAAAAGACAACCTCTTTTTTCGAGGTGACCTTATTATACATTGCAAACTGCGTAGACGGAGGGCAAGTAGTATCCATAAGCCCTGTAAACATCAAGAGTTCTGCCCTCATCCGTTTTGCAATGTTTTGAATATCTATATATCCTAATTTTTCATATATTTCATCAAAACGCTTATGTGTCGGGTCAAAATGTCTGAAATAATATTTCAATCCCTCGTATGCGCCTTTATTTAAATCCATTTCGTAAACACGTTTATAATCAGAAAGATATGGATAACACGGCGCACATTTTTTGATTTCCGGTACAAGACAAGCACAAGCGACACTGAGTCCGCCTCCCTGTGAACCCCCGGTTACTCCAACACGGCTTTCATCAACATAATCAAGTCCCATTATTATTTTTGCAAGCAACGCAGTGTCAAGAAACACATCACGCATTAAAAGATCGTGTTTATCACCGTCAAGACCTCTCGTAAAAGGTGTTGTAAAGGTTGTTCCCGCCGGTGAACCCACATCTTCCGACAATCCGCCCTGACCTCTCACATCCATAAATGCAACAACATATCCTTGTGAAGCATACTTTAAAAGTCCGCTCCACTCACAGGATGAACCTGAAAGGCCATGAAACATCAAAACCGCCGGCATCTTTCCTTCTTTATTTTTTGGAACTGCAACTTTAGCATAAATTCTGGCATTTTTCGTGCCTGTATAATACAAATCATACATATCTGCCGCTTTTGACGGAAATTCCTTTTTTATAAACTCGGCATTATGATTTAGAGAATTCATTTCAGCAAGTGCTGTATCCCAATATTCGTCTATATCCTTTGGACATGGAGAAATTCCCTTGTACTTAAATAATTCATCAACTGACATATCTACCAATGGCATTGTTATCTTCTCACTTTCGCCTGATACTTTAATTCATTATATCATAGTTATACTTCAAATTACAACAGTTTTTTTATTTATATTAAAAATTTTTTCACGCACTTGCCGTTAAGATAATCGCACTTTTTTCCCTGATATGTGTCAAGATACTCCATCTGTGCGTCTATGCTGTCCTTAATCTTCCACCAGCTTGTACCATAATTGGCAAAAAGCGTGTGCTCCTCCTTTGCCCTGCCTATAAGACGCTGAATAACCACATCAGGGCTTAAGTATTCCAAAAAAGTGATAACCTTGTCCACATAATCATAATACGTTCCCATATCGAAGCCGCCGTTTTGGTATATATCCGCCATTTTTGTATTTTTAACAATGTAAAGACAGTGCAGTTTAACCTGATTTACACCAAGAGCAGACAGTATTTTTGCATTTTCGATAACATCCGTTTTATCATCCCACGGAAGATTCAAAATAAGATGTGCGCATAAATCAAAACCGTATTTTTTCACGCGCAGAGCCGCGTCTATAAATTCAGCAAGCGTATGGCCGCGCTTAACCCTTTCAAGCGTTTTGTAGTTAACCGTCTGAAGCCCTGTTTCGACGCTTATTTCTATATTATACTCATTTTTTACTTCTTTTAAAACATCTAAATACTTGTCGTTTATACAGTCGGGGCGAGTGGAAACAGCAATTTCAACAATATTTTCCTGCGCCGCTTCGTTAATAACACGCTTAAAATCGTCAAGCGGCATATATGTATTGGTAAAATTCTGAAAATACGCAATAAATTTTTTCGCCTTATACTTTTTGCCTATGTATTCCGCATTTTGACGAATTTGCTCTTTTACCGAAAGATTAGAGGGCAAATTTTCAAACGCCGCGCCTATATCTCCGCAAAAAATACATCCGCAGTTTCCGCACTCGCCATCGCGGTTCGGACAGGTTATGGGAAGGTTTACGGGAAGCTTGTAAACCCTCTCACCGTATTTTTTCTTTAAATAATCGGAATATGCAAAATATCTTTTGCCGTTCATACCCTTTTCTCCGTTTATGTATAATTTTAATCTTTTAAAAAGCTGTCTTTCATACTTTGATATTTTTCCTCGGTGGTGTAATAAATAAACCCGTATTCGCTGCACAATCTTTGCGCAATATCCTCGGTTTCGGCATCAGCGCCCATATTCACAATAAGAATACTCGGCACAAATCCGCCGCCGTCGGCGCGAAGGCTTTGCCAAATGATGCTTCGCACAACCCCTTCAATACATTTTGTGCATTTTTTTACCTTTATAACTACAAAAACATCATCTTTAACCGCCGGTGTTTTGATAAAAAAGGCACATATAAAATGTCTTACAATGTCAATTACAGCGTATACTGCCAGAAAAGCAAGCACGGATTTGAAAATGACCGATAACATAACTTTACACCCCTTCGCTTTATATTATGCAAAGAGGTGCAAATGTGTTACATCAAAAAATTGTATTTTACAGTCCGAGTTCTTTTTTAAGAAGGTCTGCCTTATCGGTTCTCTCCCAGGTAAAGTCCTCATCTTCTCTGCCGAAATGACCGTATGCCGCGGTTTTTGAATAAATAGGACGTCTTAAATCAAGGTCACGGATAATTGCCGCAGGACGAAGGTCGAAAATTTTTCTTACAGCGTCAACAATCTTTTGATTGTCAATGCTTGAGGTTGAGAAAGTATCAATGTCAATAAGCACCGAAACAGGCGAGCTTACGCCGATTGCATATGCAAGCTGAACCTCGCATTTTTTTGCAATGCCTGCCGCAACTATATTTTTTGCAACGTAACGTGCAGCATAAGCTGCGCTTCTGTCAACCTTTGTGGGATCTTTGCCGGAAAACGCTCCGCCGCCGTGACGCGCATATCCGCCGTAGGTATCCACAATAATTTTTCTTCCGGTAAGACCGGTATCGCCTTGAGGTCCGCCCACAACAAATCTTCCGGTGGGATTTACAAAATATCTTGTTTCGCTGTCAAGAAGCTTTTCGTCAACAACAGGTTTTATAACATATTCAATGATGTCTTTTCTTATTTTTTCGGTTTCAACCTCATCACTGTGCTGTGTAGAAACAACAATTGTATCCACTCTTTTGGGAATATCGCCGTCATATTCTACCGTAACCTGTGTTTTTCCATCAGGTCTAAGATACGACAGAGTACCGTTTTTTCTTACCTCTGTAAGCCTTTGCGCAAGCTTGTGAGCAAGCGAAATCGGAAGCGGCATAAGCTCCTTGGTTTCGTCGCACGCAAAGCCGAACATCATACCCTGGTCGCCCGCGCCGGTATCCATATTATCTGCATTTCCCTCTTTTGCCTCAAGCGATTTGTCAACGCCCATTGCAATGTCGGGCGACTGCTCATCAATCGCGGTAAGCACCGAGCAGGTATGGCAGTCAAAACCGTATTTTGCCCTGTCATATCCGATTTCTTCTATTTTTTTACGCGCAATTTTGGGTATATCAACATAGCATTTTGTGGTAATTTCACCCATTATCATAACAAGTCCGGTTGTAACCGCCGTTTCGCACGCAACTCTCGCCATGGGGTCTTTTGCCAGCATAGCGTCCAGCACAGCGTCTGAAATCTGATCGCAAATTTTATCGGGATGACCTTCGGTCACCGATTCTGATGTAAAAAACTTTCTCATAATAATCTCCATTCCGCCGCCTTGCGTTGGCACAAATAATAATGAAAGTTATCTCTTATCCGCAAGGCAAAGGAATGATAAGAGATTATTACGCACATCTGCATATTTAGCAACGCTCAAAAAAATGCAGGTGCAATAAAATCATTAGGCAAAGTCTTAACGGGAAATAAGCTTTCGCGTTAATTTACTTCTTTGATATGTTCTAAAACAAAAATTTTGCAAGATTAAAAAGTCCGTAGCTTCCCGCAAGCATTATAAAACCCGCCGTAAGCACTCCCAAAAATATCGGCGGCAGTGCCCGTGATATGCGCATATTAAGAATCGACGCTATGATGGCGCCCGTCCACGCACCCGTACCGGGAAGCGGAATTGCAACAAATATAAAAAGCCCGAGCATTTCATATTTTACAATTTTCCCTGCCTTTTTCAAAGAGCGCTCCTGAATCCAGTTTGCCATGCTCGACAAGTGTCTGGTGGTTTTAAGCCAATTTAAAACAGGACGAAGAAAAAGTATTACAAACGGTATCGGCAGCATATTTCCGAAAACAGCCAAAACATATGCCCAAATATACGGCATATCCTTTGCCGCCGCAAAAATTATCGACCCGCGAAGCTCAACAATCGGAAGCATTGATATAAAAAACACTGCTGCATACTCATTAACATTTGAAAACCACGAAACAATGGCATCAGTCATAATTAACTCCTTAAATTTGCATATACGAATATAATACCATATATTTTAACTGTTTTCAAGATTTTTGTCAAATTTCAAGAGCGTTTATTTTTTCAACTCGTTTAAGGTGCTTGCCGCCCATAAATTCAGCATTTAAAAACGAATCTACAATATCCTTTGCAAGCTCGTCGCCCAAAACTCTTGCACCTATCGCAAGCGCGTTTGCATCGTTGTGATTTCTGCTTAATCTTGCGCTGTAGGTGTCCGAGCAAGCGCAGCAGCGTATGCCCTTTATTTTGTTGGCGCAAATGCTCATTCCAATGCCTGTTCCGCAAATGAGTATAACCTTGTCACACTCGCCCGAAACAACCGTCTCACACGCTTTTTTTGCAATATCGGGATAATCCACACTTTCTTTGCTGTAAGCGCCGCAATCCTTTGTTTCAATGCCTCTTTCTGCAAGGTGCGCCTTTATAACCTCTTTTAAATCCACTCCTGCGTGGTCTGAACATATTGCCAACATAAAAAATCTCTCCTTTTATCTTAATTATTTGTAAATTTATTCATTCGCTCGTTATATTCCCGCTCTGCCTGACAGGTGCGAAGATATACGGGAAGTATTGTGTGATAATCGTCAAACTCGCCTTTTTCTGCCCTCTTTGATGCAAGATAAGCAACGGAGGACGCACGCGAAAGCGTGTGCATAGGCGGCGCAAAATACGCATTATCACCCATTTTATCAACAATTTTTTCTTTATATGCAAAAATTCCGTCGCCGGCAAAAACCGTTTTTGTGCCGTTAAGCTCGCAAAGAAGGTCGTCAAGGCTTACCGCACGCTCCGAAACAATTTTTTCGCCGTTTTTGTAAAGCGCGTTATATACATCACCGCGGCGCGCGTCCATAATAGGACAAACAATTTTGTCCGACGTAAAAAAGTTTTGCGCAATCGCGTCAAGTGATGAAATTCCGATAATTTTTTTGTTCCGAGCCTGACAAAACGCCTTTGCCGCGGCTATTCCGATTCTTAAGCCGGTAAACGACCCGGGGCCTATACACGGTGCGAAAACGTCAATATCCTCTGTTTTAACCGCTGCTTTTTCCAAAACGTCGTTAATCATCGGCATAATCATCTGCGAATGTGTTTTTTTATTACAAATTGTAAATTCGCCCGCAAGGCTGCCGTTGCAAAGAAGCGCGCAGGTTGCGTTAAGCGACGAGGTATCTATCGCCAAAATATTCATACGTTCCTCCGATTGATTACAATTTTTCTGTAATTCTCCGATATGGATAAATCCTTAAAAATTCGTATTTCGTAATAAGGCATATCAAAAAGCTCTCTTATATTGTCCGCCCATTCTATTA
>JALEIO010000116.1 GCA_022769845.1 Oscillospiraceae bacterium | reverse complement strand
TTTGGGATATGCAATGAAGCGCTTTGGAATACTGGACAGCGCAACAGTAAAAAAAATGAATGCAAGCGTGTTTAAGGTTTTTCTGCCGCTTCTTTTGTTTTACAACGTTTATTCAACAGACGTAAAAACCGCATTTAATTTTCAGCTTATACTTTATTCGGTATTGAGCGTTGTTGCAACTTTTTTAATTTTACTTATCGCCGTGCCGCATTTTGAAAAGGACAAAAGAAAGTGCGGCGCGCTTATTCAAGGCATTTTCCGAAGCAATTTTATAATTTTCGGTCTGCCTGTGGCAACATCGCTTTGCAGTCCCGACGACATCGGCGCGGTGTCGCTGCTTATAGCGGTAATTGCACCAACCTTTAACGTTCTTGCGGTTATAACAATGGAAATTTTTCGCGGTTCAAAAATAAACATTAAGCAAATTGTTATCGGCGTGATAACAAATCCGCTTATTATTGCGTCGGTTTTAGGATTGATTTTTGCAAATCTTAAAATCTCAATTCTGCCGCTTTTTGAAAAATGCATATCCGATATAACCAAAATTACAAATCCGCTCGCGTTGATTTTGCTGGGCGCATCGTTTACCTTCGCTTCGGTAAAAGGCTATACAAAACAGCTTATTGCAGGGCTGTCGGGAAGGCTCATAATTGTGCCGGCAATATTTTTGTCACTGGCGGCATTTTTGGGCTTCCGCGGCGCCGATATGGTTGCGCTTATGGTGCTTTTCGCCTCGCCTGCGGCTGTTTCATCATTTATAATGGCAGAGCAAATGGAGGGTGACGGAACGCTTGCCGGTCAGCTTATCGTTCTCGGCTCGGTTTTGTCGGTGTTTACGGTGTTTATGTGGATTTTAATTTTAAAGGGACTTATGCTTATATAAGTCCCTTTTTTGTAAGATTTGCAATTTTCAAAAAATTGTGATACAATATTTTCTATTCTTATGAAAGGAATAAAAAATTATGAAAAAAATTATGTCATATGTGCTTTTGTTTGCATTGATTTTTACATTTTTACCTACATATGCATCTACCGCCGCAGCGCTTTACGAAAAAAAAGCGGAGGTTTTGTCCGTACTTAATATTTTAAAGGGCGACGAGGACGGATTTCGGCTTGAAAGCAGTCCCACCAGGCTGGAGGCGGTAATTATTATGCTCCGCCTTACAGGAAACGAAAGCGCGGCAGTCGAAAAAAACCTTCATCACCCGTTTACCGATGTTCCCGACTGGGCAGGCGCATATGCAGGCTACGCCTTTGCGTCGGGTATTACAAGCGGCGTGTCGGAAACACGCTTCGGAACTGACGAGGAGCTTACGGCAAACCAGTTTATAACATTTGTACTTCGCGCTCTCGGATATAATGATTTAAACGGCGATTTTGACGTTGACGGCGCACTTGAGTTTGCACGCGGCAGAAAAATTATAACTTCGGATGTTGACACCGATAATTTTAAGCGAAAAGATATTGTTTCTGTTTTGTATGATGTCCTCGGCGCAAATGTTAATAATTCCGATTTGACGTTTGCAAAAAGGCTTAAAGCGCTCGGCGTTTTCACCGACGAGGACGAAATAAAAGCAACAAAAATTATAGCGGATTTTGTATCCTGAATATAAAATATGCATTAAATACAAAAAAGCGCGGACAAATTATAAATTTGCGCGCTTTTTTCGTAAAAGTATTTTCTGAAACAATACTTACATTCCAAAATAAGCCTTTGCGTTGTTGAACGAAATTCCTTCGATTATTTCCTTTAAAATATCCTCGTCACTGCTAAATTCTCCGTTTTCCACCCACGTTCCTATAATATTGCACAAAATACGGCGGAAATATTCGTGCCTCGGATATGACAAAAAGCTTCGCGAATCGGTAAGCATACCTACAAACGCCGACAAAGCACCGAGGTTTCCGAGAGCCTTTATCTGATTTACCATTCCGTCGATATTGTCGTTAAACCACCACGCCGAGCCCATCTGGATTTTGCCCTTTATGCCGCCGCACTGAAAGTTTCCGAGCATTGTGCCGATTGTGTAATTATCGTTGGGATTGAGCGAATACAAAACTGTTTTGGGCAGCAAATCATCTTTATCAAGCTCGTCCATAAACATTGAAAGCTTTTTGGCAATGCGGTTGTCGTCAATAGAGTCAAAGCCTGTATCCGCGCCGATATTTTTAAACATTTTCGTGTTGTTGTTTCTGAGTGCGGCAATGTGAAGCTGAAGCACCCAGCCGCGTTTTGCGTATTCGCGTGCGCAAAAGAGCAAAAATGCGGTTTTATATTTTTCTTCATCATCCGCCGATATTTTTCCGCCGGCTAAAGCGCGCGCAAGAATTTGGTCAATTTCTTCGTCGCTTGATTTGTTAAACGGCACAAAGCTTACCGAATGGTCGGAAATTTTGCTTCCCATTTTTGCAAAATGGTCCATACGGCTTGAAATTGCTGCTTTAAGGTCGGCAAATTTTTTGATTTTTATGCCGCTTTTGTCCTCCAAAAGCTTAATATATTCGGAAAAGCCGCTGTTTTCAATGTTTGATGCTTTGTCGGGTCTGAATGTGGGCACAACCTTTGTTGAAAAGTTTTTAAGCTTTTGGTGATATTCCAAACTGTCAACCGGGTCGTCAGTGGTGCCGATAAGATAAACATTGGATTTTTCAATAAGCTTTTGCGCGGTAAAATCGCCGCTTTTTATAATCTCATTTGCCTTTTCCCAAATTTTCGGCGCGCTTTTTTCGTTTAACGGCTCGTATATTCCAAAAAATCTTTGCAGCTCAAGGTGCGTCCAGTGATAAAGCGGATTTCCCGCGGCATAAGCTATGCACTTTGCGTACTGAAAGAATTTTTCGTAGTCCGAAGCGTTGCCAGTGCAGTATTTTTCGTCAACGCCCATACTGCGCATATATCTCCACTTGTAGTGGTCGCCGTAAAGCCATATTTCGGTAATGTTTTCGTATTTTTTATCCTCCGCAATCTCCTTTGGCGACAGGTGGCAATGATAATCGTAAATCGGCATATTTTTTGCATATTTGTCAAAAAGTTTTTTTGCGGTTTCGTTTTCAAGAAGAAAATCCTCTCCCATAAATGTTTTCATATTATTTACTCCTTCGGTAAAAATCTAATTATAATATATCACAATAATTTTTAAAATTCATTTAAAATATTGACGGAAAATATTGCAAATATTGATTTATTGAGTTTAAAAACGTTTGACAAAAGGCACAATTTGTTGTAAAATGTATAATGTAGGATTGTATGTTATTATATTGTAGAATGGTATTACGGAGGTTAATTATGACACAAATTGTTGCGGCGGTATTATTGGGAATGTTTGTCGTATTTATGGCGGCAATCAGTCAGAATCTTGGAGTTATTGCAATGGCAATTTCGCTCGTCGTAACGCCGCTTGTAAGCACATTTACAAGAAAAATTGACAAAAAATATGTAGACGATGTTTTTTTATGCTTTAACAAAAATTAGATGAATAGAGGTGCAAAATGCCAAAAGAAACAAAATCGGCAATAAAAAAAGCTTTTTTAAATTTGCTTTGCACCACTTTGTTTGACAATATAACCGTTAAGGATATTGCCGATGAGTGCGGTATAAACCGAAACACGTTTTATTATAATTTTGAAGATATTTATGCGCTCACCGAGGAAATTTTGCAGGAGGAAACCGAAAAGCTCGTCAATGCGCACAAAACTCATAAAAACTGGAACGAGGGGCTTTTGGACGCGGCGGATTTTGCCAAAAAATATAAAAAAGAAATACTCAATTTGCATAAATCGTCAAAATCTTTTTATCTTGAAAAATATTTTAAAAAAGTAATTTACAATGTTGTGATTGAATTTGTAAACATAAAAGCCGAAAATCTTGATATTTCCGACTCCGATAAGGATTTTATCGCCGGCTTTTATACTTGCGCGCTTATGGGTCTTTTGACAGAATGGCTGGATAACGATATGAAAAGCGACTTTACGCCGGTTATTGAGAAAACGGGAATTTTGTTTGACAACAGCATAATCGGTGCGCTTGAAATACTTGCAAAAAAATAATTTATGGCTTTATGTACTTTTTGTGCATAAAGCTTTTTTTGTCCATTGTATTTTTTTAAAAAATGTAATATAATATTATATCATTTTAAATGAAAGGCATAGAAAATATGGAAAAGGCAAACAGTGAAAAATCGTTTATGGAAAAAATAGCGTCGCTCATTGTTGATAAAAGAAACATTGTGCTGCTTTTGTATGCCGCCGCAATTATTTTTTCTCTTTTTTCGCAAAGCTGGGTTAAGGTGTGCAATGATATTACCGAGTACCTTCCTGCCGATACCGAAACACGTCAGGGTCTTTCGCTTATGGAGGACGAATTTGTAACGTTTTCAACCTCCAGGGTAATGGTTGCGAATATTACATATGACAAGGCTGACGAGCTTTGCAAAAAAATAAAAGACTTAAAATGTGTGGATATGGTGGAGTTTGACGATACCGAAGACCATTATAAGGACGGCTGCGCGCTTTTCGACATAACCCTTGGCAGTGAAGACGGCAGCGCGGAAACTAAAAAAGGCTATGAAGAAATCAGAAAGCTTTTGGCTGATTACGACACCTTTATATCGGAAAGCGACTTTGACAATTCAAAATCTTTAAACGACGAAATGTCGGTAGTAATTGCGATTGTTGCGGTAATTGTTGTTGCGGTGCTTCTTCTTACATCAAAAACATATATGGAAATTCCCGCCCTATTAATCACCTTTGTTGTGGGAATTATCTTGAACAAAGGCACAAATTTTATATTCGGAGAAATTTCGTTTGTGTCAAATTCGGTTACCGCTGTTTTGCAGCTGGCGCTGTCGCTCGATTATGCAATTATTTTAATAAATCATTACAGTGAGGAGCGCGAAAAACGCAGTCAGCGCGACGCCGTTGTAGCCGCGCTCGCAAAATCCATTCCCGAAATTGCTTCAAGCTCGCTCACAACCGTTTCGGGTCTTGCGGCGCTTATGTTTATGCAATTTAAAATCGGCTTCGATATGGGTATGTGTCTTATAAAATCCATACTTTACAGCCTTTTGTGCGTATTCACTCTTATGCCGTGCGTGCTTATGATACTCGGCAAATACATCGACAAAACGCATCACAAAAGCCTTCTTCCCGATATTTCGTGGCTGGGCAGCGCGGTTTACAAATTACGCCTTATTGTACCGCCGATATTCGCAGTCATTCTTGTTGCGGGATATTTTCTTTCGTCAAACTGCGCGTACACATATAACGAAAATTCTTCCAAAACAAGCCGAAAGAACGAAACGCAGATTGCAAAAGAAACCATTGAAGAATATTTCGGCGCGCAAAACTTTGCGGCGCTTGTCATTCCCTCGGGCGACTACGGCAAGGAAAAACAGCTTATTGCCGAGCTTAAAACGCACCCCGAGGTTGAATCGGTAAAGGCACTTTCAAGCATTGAGGCAAAGGACGGCTATGTGCTTACCGACTCTCTTACGCCGCGCCGGTTTTCCGAGCTTACGGACATTGACATTGACACCGTAAAGCTTTTATATACCATATATGCGGCAGACAACGAGGATTACAGCAAGCTTATAACAAATATGAACGATTTCGGCGTTCCGATAATTGATATGTTCACCTTTGTTTACGACTTGAAAACCGACGGATACGTTCACTTTGACGATGATTTGTCCAAAGATTTGGACGATTTGCACATTCAGCTTGACACCGCAAAAAAACAGCTTTTAGGAAAAAATTACACTCGTATGCTGGTGTATTTAAATCTTCCTGTAGAAAGTCAGGAAACGTTTGATTTTATCGACACGGTGCACAAAATTTCGGCAAAATATTATGACAAATACTATTTTGTGGGTGATTCCACAAGCTGCTACGACCTTGCAGCCTCATTTGCAACAGATAATATTATCGTTTCGGTGCTGTCGATTTTGTTCGTTATATTAATACTGTTTTTTACCTTCAAAAACGCGGGCCTTCCCGTACTTTTGATTATGGTAATTCAAGGCAGCGTTTGGATAAACTTTTCGTATTCGACAATTTCAAAGGCAAACATTTTCTTCTTAAGCTACCTTATTGTAAGCTCAATTCAGATGGGTGCAAATATCGACTACGCAATCGTTATTTCGAGCAGATATATGGAGCTTCGGGATAAAACGGATATCAAAAAAGCAATGAAAAAATCGCTTAACTTTGCCTTTCCTACGGTGTTTACATCAGGAAGCATACTTGCGTCGGCAGGCTTTTTAATCAGCAAGCTTTCGAGTGAGCCTGCGATTGTTTCGATTGGTTTAACTCTTTGCCGCGGAACGCTTATTTCAATGTTCCTTGTAATGTGCGTTCTTCCCGAAATTCTGCTTTTGGGCGATACAATCGTTGAAAAGTCAGGCATATCAATCAAAAAGCCTGACCTTGTGCGCAAGCAAACAGGCAGATTTTTGGTTAACGGACGCGTGCGAGGCTATGTAAACGGCTTTGTTGACGCTGATATTCACGGTTTTGTGCGCGGTGATATGGAGACTATGGTTAATATAGATACTGTTATAAAGGAGGAAAATGCGGCTGATGATGAAGATAACAAACAATCCGACGAAAATAAAGACTCTTAACGCACACATTGCACTCCTTATGGTTTTGGCATTGCTTTTTTCGGTGTTTGCGCCGTTTATATCATCATTTGCAAACTCGGATAATATTGTCTTAAAAAACGAAAAAGACTATTTGAATCTTGTAAAAAAATGCAAAACCGATACTTGGTCGCAGAAAAAAACAGTAACGCTTGCAAACGATATCGATTTGTCTAAAATAAGCTTTGCGCCCATTCCCACATTCGGCGGTCATTTTGACGGAAAAGGATACACAATAAAAGGTGTAAAAATCAATAAAAAAGGCTCTTCAACAGGACTTTTCAGATATATTCAAAAAGGCGCGGCGGTAGAAAATCTTCACGTTTCGGGAAGTATTTCTCCCGACGGCACCAAAAAAAATATCGGCGGCATTGCGGGCGAGGTTAGCGGAACAATCAAAAACTGCTCTTTTTCAGGCGATATAAAGGCAAAAACCAACGTAGGCGGCATTGCGGGATATGTTACCGAATCGGGCGTTATTGAAAACTGCGTCTTTACGGGAAACGTCTATGCAACAAGCTATACGGGCGGCATTGCGGGGCAAAACTTCGGCAAAATTGAAAACTGCGAAAACAACGGAAGCATAAACACAAAAAACACCGAAGAAAACAAAACAATTCAAGATGTTGACATTGATTTGACAAATCTTCGCTCAACAGAAAATTTTGAGGCAGCAACAGATACCGGCGGTATTTGCGGCTATTCAAAAGGCAGTATTATAGGCTGCACAAACCGAGGCAACGTTGGCTATAAATCCGTTGGATACAATACAGGCGGCATTTGCGGCAGACAATCGGGCTATTTGCAAAACTGCACAAATTACGGCACTGTGAACGGCAGAAAAGATATCGGAGGCATTGTAGGTCAGGCAGAGCCGTACATAATTTTGGAATATACCCGCGACGTGCTTAATCAGGCGAATGACGTTTTCTCGCGTATTCAAGACATTGCGGACGACAATTCACTTTTGTCGGGAAGTGCGCTCGGCGACAGCTTTGACAATCTTAACGACACTCTTTCAAGGGTAAATTCGTCGGCAGGCATTTTGTCAGACGATATGGAAAAATATGCAGACAAAATTGCAGACAGTGCAAACGAAATTTTTGACCGTCTGAACAAAGCGATTGACGACTCAAAAGGCGCGCTTGACGACGCAGGAAACGGCTGTGACGAGCTTTCGCTCGGTATGAAATCTATGGAGGAAAGCGCCGAACAGCTTAAAAAAATTGTTGACGGCGTGCGCGACGCATACAATCTTGCAAAAAAATCGGACGGCAATCTTGATGACGCGGCATACTATCTTGAGCGCACCTCAATCCGTATGTCAATGGCAATCGAGGACTTATCCGACGCGCTAAAAAGCTTAAACCGCGGTTCAAAAAAACTGCAAACTGCGGCAAAATCGCTCCGTCTTGCTTTTTTGCAGCGCGAGCAGGCAATAAATAATTTTAAGGATATGTGGTCGGCTCTCGGCGATATTCAAAACGGCTTAACAGGCAGTGCAGACTCACTTACCGAGATTTCAAAAATTTTAAAAGACCTTATTGACAACGGCTATATCGAAAACGACATTTCCGAAATAAGCAGTAATCTTCTCATTCTTGCGAAGGCATACAAAAACATAGCGGCCGCTCTCGGCGATATTCGCGACGCAATTTTAATTATGGCGGAGGATTTTGATATGTATACCGTTTCGTCCGCATTTAAAACCTTTGCCGAAGCCTTTGATTATCTTACCGAGGCAATTCATTATCTTCGCCTTTCGCGCGACGATTTTGACGACGCCATTGACAAGTTAGATGATGTGTCGGACAGTGCCAAAACGGCGGCAGACGCACTTAAAACGAGTCTTTCGCACATAGGAAACGCAACAGATTATCTTTCCTCGAGCATAAAAAAGTTTAGTGATATTGCGGACGATTTTAACAAAAACGGTGCGGTTAAAATGCCTGTCGCCTCCGATATTTTCGGCAATGATTTTGACGATTTTCTGGACGAGTTAAAAAATATTCAGGACAATTTTTCAGAAATAAAAGATGTAATAAACGGTAAAAAAGATATTTTGTCCGATAAAATCGA
>JALEIO010000094.1 GCA_022769845.1 Oscillospiraceae bacterium | reverse complement strand
TTGTAGCTTCAGAGCAGTCGCACGCATCTGCAAGCTCGCAAATTGAAAGCGGTATTAAATCACCGGGATGCGCCAAAATCCAGTCGGCGATTTTCTTTTCTGCACGGCCCATTTTATCATATAAAACCTTTATCTGCAACAGAGTTCTGTTCATAATGTCCCCCAAAAATCATTATTCAATCATAAATTTATCGGTAAAGCCTTTTTCAAGTGCGTTTTTGGCATATTCTTTAGCAAGTGCAAGACTGTGCAAACGATAATTTCCGCACTGAATCTCGTTCATTGCAGGCACATCATTTGTTTCAAGAACTTTTTTAAGCGAACTTTCCACTGCTGCGATAACCGCTTTTACATCGTCCTCGCCCCAAGCGGTCATATAAAATCCTGTTCGGCAACCCATAGGCGACAAATCTATAATGTTATTCATATCATCGCGCATATACGTTGCCAAAAGGTGTTCAAGCGTGTGTATGCCTTCGCTCTTCATTTCTTCTTTGTTAGGCTGCATAAAACGTATATCGAACTTTGTAACTTTATCGCCTTTTTCTCCCGTAAGAACACTGCATTTACGCACGAACGGCGCTTTTACTTTTGTATGGTCAAGCGAAAAGCTTTCTACTTTCATTTAAAACCCTCCAAGCGTGATGAAATATCATATCTTATATATTTTACCAAATTTTCAAATAAATTTCAAGGGGAATTTTTTATATAGGGAGTTATAACAAGCAAAAAATTTAAACGGGGCGGTTTGTTAACCGTCCCGTTATGCTTTTTACTTAACTTTTTTAATTATTAAAAGCTCACTTTCAAAATCTTTTTTCGGTTTTCTCGTAAAGCCGATATTCATAAGGAAATCTCCGCCGTAAACCTCGCCTGTGTTTTCTACAGTATAATTTGCGTTTTCGTCAAGTCCTTTAAGCAAAACACGGGTCGCGGCAACACGTCCGCCGCGCTTTATGATATTTGCAATCATAAGCACAATTTCGTCCTTATCCTCCGACAAAAATTCCCATGCGGTGTAATTTCCTTCAAACGGCGAAAGAAGGCGGTACATTGTACCCTTGTGCGTGATGTGCGAAATCTTTTTATAAAGCTTAATCTGCTCTTTTACCGTCTCGAATTCTTCGTCCGAAAGCTTGTTCAAATCAAGCTCATAGCCAAACTGACCGCACATTGCAACGTGTCCGCGCATATCAATCGGTGTTGTACGCTGCACCTGATGATTCGGAACCGCCGAAACGTGCGCACCCATTGCGGAGGTGGGATAAAGCATACTTGTACCGTGCTGAATATACAGTCTTTCCACCGCGTCGCTGTCATCACTGGTCCAAATCTGCGGAAAATACTGAAGCATACCAAGGTCAAAACGTCCGCCGCCGCCCGAACAGCCTTCAAACAGCACATTGGGAAATTTTTTGTTAAGCGTATCCAAAACCCTGTAAAGACCAAGCATATATCGGTGTGCAATTTCACACTGTCTGCCGCTTTCAAGCACTTCGTTTCCGATGTCGGTCATATTGCGGTTCATATCCCATTTTATATATTCGATATTTGCGCTTGAAAGAATATCTGACATAAATTCTATAATGTAATCGCACACTTCATCGCGCGACAAATCCAAAAGATACTCATTTCGGCTTTCGTTCTGCACTCTTCCTTTTATATGCAGACACCAGTCGGGGTGTTTTTTGTAAAGCTCGCTTACAGGAGAAATTGCTTCCGGCTCAAACCAAAGTCCGAATTTAAGCCCCATATCGTTTATTTTTTTTGCAAGACCGTCTATGCCATTCGGAAGCTTTGCCTTATCCACAAACCAATCTCCCAGAGAGGTTTTGTCGTCGTCGCGCTTACCGAACCAGCCGTCATCGAGAACAAAAAGCTCAACCCCCGCCGCTTTTGCTTTTTTTGCTATATCAATAAGCTTTTCTTCATTAAAGTTAAAATACGTCGCCTCCCAGTTATTAAGAAGAACTGGGCGTTCAATATCACGGTATTTTCCGCGGCAAATTCTTTGACGTGCAATCTTTTGAAAATTATCCGACATTTTGGAAAATCCCTCGCACGAGTAGCACATAACGCCCTCGGGAGCGATAAAGCTTTCGCCCTTTTCGAGCGTCCAGCCAAAATTGAACGGATTTATTCCGATAAACGCACGGGTGTTATCAATGCTGTCAACCTCAACGCCTGCCGTGAAATTTCCGCTATATAAAAGTGAAAACCCAAAAACCTCACCCAAAAATTCATCGGTGTTTTTGCGTGCAAGCGCAAAAAACGGATTATGATGCGCGCTGGACGAGCCGCGTTTTGAATCTACCGTCATACCGCCGTTGAACAATGGAGTGCGCTGAATTTGACGCTCTCTTGCCCAGTTGCCGTAAAGATGAACAAAATCAAAATCTTTATCCGGCAAATCCACTGCAGCGCTCATAATTCTGTCAATCTTCACCCTTTCACCCGCATTTTCAAGCTTTACGTTCTGTGTAATAATATCATAATCATAAAACGCGCTGTATGAAAGAGTAAGAGTAAGAGCGCTCGGCTCATCATAAAGAGTGAGAGTGAGAGTTTGCACATTGTCACCCTCCTCACAGTAAACCGACGGCAAAATTTCAAGATTTTCCTTTCCGTCTGTTATTTTGTGCGATTTATAATAAAAATTTGAGCACATTGTGCCATTATTATGCATAATCGAAATTGCAGGCATTCTTACATCGGTGTTTCCGTAGGTCGGATAAAGCGCAGATACGGTTTCAAGGCTTATTTCATTATTGAACTCTTTGTTTCTCGCCGCAAACGCCATACCGCCTTTAAGCTTATAATCAAGCATTTTATGTATATTATAAGTATTTTTAATTCTTTTGCCGCAATGAATTAAAATCGGAAGCTTATCGGCAAAAATTCCAAAAACAAGGCTGAAATTTTTAGTGTAAACATTAAAAATTTTGTTTTTTTCATCATACAAAACAGGCATTTTCATCTCTCCTTAAAAATCACATTTTACCATATTTGCATAATATCACATATAAAAAGTGTTGTCAAGTTTTTTTGCACAAATTACCTTAAAATACCATAAAAATTAATTAACCTGCACATCTTTTTAACACAGATTTATTATTTTTACACAAAAAGATAAAAAACATTAAAATTTTTTAAAAAAAGTATTGAAATTTTTTTCATTATGTGCTAAAATATTTTCGTCGAAAAAACTGAAAATTAAAAATTATTTTCATAATTTTATAAACAAAGGGTGATTAAAAATGATGGATTACAAACTTAAAATCGGTCTTGTAACCGAAAGAAGATACCTTGTGGACTGGAAAACACGAAAAGGCATCTTCGCTCCGAAATACGCTGTGGAAAACAAAAACCACGTTGTTAAGTACATAAAAGAAAATTTCACAGACGAAAACACTTCGTTTGTGGATTTGGAATGGCTTAACGACGAAGGTCTTCTTTCCGAGGTTTCGGATTGTGAAAAAGTAAGAGATTACTTTATTAAAGAAGGAGTTAACGCAATCTTTATCATCAACTGCAACTTTGGAAACGAAGAAGCGGCAGGCACAATTGCAAAAATGATGAACCTTCCCACACTCTTATGGGGACCGCAGGATATGCGCTTTGACGAGGACGGCGGACGTTTTACCGACGCTCAATGCGGACTTTTTGCAATCAGCAAACAGCTAAAAAGACTTAACGTACCGTTTTCTTATATTGAAAACTGCCAGGTTGAAGACGAAATTTTTGCAGACGGCTTAAAGAAATTCTTCTCGGTTGCAACAATGGTTAAAAACTTCAAAAATCTTAAGGTTACACAGGTTGGAACAAGACTTAACCCGTTCAAGAGCGTTATGTCAAACGAGCTTGAAATCACCGAAAAATTCGGCACAAACATTTCAACCGTAAATATGACTGTATTTACCGAAAAGCTCGAAAGGCTCTACAAAGAAAAACAAGGCGTTCTCGACGTTGACCTTGCAAGACTCAAGGCACAGTACGACGTAGGAGATTTGGACGATACCGTTCTTAAAAAAATGCTCACCTTCGTTTATGCTTATATTGAAGTGTTTGAAGATACAAACGCCGATGTGCTTTTGTCGGAGTGCTGGACTTCAATGCCGCAGGCATTCGGTGCAAATCCGTGTCTTGCAATGAGCATACTCTACGATATGGGATATATCGTAACTTGCGAATCCGACCTTCACGGTGCAATTTCGCAGGCTATACTCTTAAGCGCGTCACGAGGCGAGGCAAAACCGCTCTTCGGCGAGTTTACCGCACGAAATCCCATCAACAAAAACTCCGAGCTTTTGTGGCACTGCGGACCTTTCCCGCTGTCAGCTAAAAAAGAAGGCGTTCAGGCAAAGCTCTTTAATACAAAACCGAGCTTCCAGGCTAAAGACGGCACATACACAATCGCACGTTTCCAGGGCGAAAAAGGAACATACAAGCTTCTGGGCGGAAAATTCAAAACAACAGAAGGCCCGTACACCTTCGGAACATATATGTGGGCTGAATTTAACGACCTTTCAAAGCTTGAGAAAAAGCTCATAAACGGTCCTTACATTCACCATATGAGCGAAATTTACGGCGACTATGCCGAGGTTCTTGAGGAATTTGCCAAATACATTCCCAACCTTGAATTTGACGATATAAACAGTTAATTGCAAGCTAAATATTAAATTTATAATAAAAAGGAGAAAACAAAATGAACGAATTTTTATTTGATATGATTGCCTCCGAGCTTGAGGACGCAGTCGGAAAAGAAAACTGTTCTACAAGAGAAATTGACAAAATCACTCACAGCGTTGACTACTACTGGCTTTCAAGAATGTGGGCAGACAGAGGTCTTCGTATGCCCGAGGCAGATATAGTTGTATCTCCGAAAGACGCTCAGGAAGTTTCAAAAGTTTTAAAAATTGCAAACTACTATAAAATTCCCGTAACCACATGGGGCGGCGGCGGCGGAACGCAAGGCGGCGCAATCCCCGTTTGCGGCGGTATTGTTCTCGACACAAAGAGAATGGATAAAATTTACAACGTCAATGAAAAATCTATGTACATAGAGTGCGGCACGGGTACAATTTACAAGCACCTTGAGTGGATGGCAAACGAAAGAGGCAAAGCTACAATGCACTATCCTTCATCGCTCACCTGCTCTACCGTCGGCGGATTTTTAGCGCACAGAGGTATCGGCGTTGTATCCACAAAGTACGGCAAAATCGACGATATGGTTCTTGGTATGGAGGTTGTTCTTCCCAACGGTGACATCATTGAAACCTCTCCTGCTCCGAAGCACGCTGCAGGTCCTGACCTTAACCAGATTTTCATTGGCAGCGAGGGTACGCTCGGCATTATGACAAAGGCTCAAATAAGAATTTACGACCAGCCTGAAGAAAGACGTTTCAGAGGCTTCCTCTTTAAAAATATGACAGACGCATTTGCTGCTTCAAGAGAACTTTTGCAGAAATTCAAACCGTCGGTTATGCGTCTTTACAACGAAGCTGAAACCGCTACTCTTATCAAGAAAATTGTAGGCGTAGAAAAACCGGGTGCATTTATGAACATTGCTATCGAGGGCGTTTCGGAGCTTGTTGCGGTTGAAGAAAAAATTCTTCTTTCAACATTTGCAAAATACGGCGCAGAAGACCTTGGCAGCGATTACGGCAAAAAATGGTGGGATGAAAAAATTACCTTCTTCTATCCCGGTCATATGATGGATTTGCCGCAGATGTTCGGTACAATGGATACAATCGCTCCTTATGATAAAATTGAAAACATCTACTGGGAAATGAAAAAAGCTATCGAAACAAACTTCCCGATGGCAAGATTTATTGCTCACTTCTCGCACTGGTATGAGTGGGGTTGTATGATTTATGACAGATTTATCGTTGACAATCCGCCCAAAGACCCGCACGAGGCATTAAAGCTCCACAACGAAATCTGGACCTGCGGTGTAAGAACTGCGCTTGCAAACGGCGGTGTTGTTAATGACCACCACGGTGTAGGCATCAAGCTCGGCAGACTTATGAAAGAGCAGTACGGCCCTGCAATGCAGGTATTTGAAGGACTCAAAAAACAACTCGACCCGAACGGAATTTTAAATCCGTACAAACTCGGATTATAATAATAAGGGAGGATTTTAAATTATGTTAATTTCAAATAAAAGCAAAGAAATTATAGACAGCTGCAGATTCTGCTGGATGTGCCGTCACATTTGTCCTATCGGAAACGCAACAGGTCAGGAAAGAAACACTGCAAGAGCAAGAGCGCTTTCTTTATCACTTGTTGAGCGCGGCGCTGCAAAGCTTGAAGGCAGCATTGTTGACAACGTTTACGAGTGCGCACTCTGCGGTGCCTGCACAAAGGACTGTGCAACAGGCTGGGATCCCGTTAAATTTACAAAAGAAGTAAGACTTGAGGCTGCTTTAAACGACCAGACTCCCGCTTATGTTACAAAAATGCTCGAAAGCGTTGCCGCTAACAAAAATCCTTACGGCGTTAAAGACATTGACGATGATTTAAAAGCTGAAATCAAAAAACACGCCGACAAAAAAGACACCGTTCTTATTCTCGGCGCAGACGCGCGATACATTGGAAAAGACAGCGCAATGGCTGCTATGAAGGTGCTTGACAAAGCAGGCGTTGAATATACTGTTTTGGAGGACGAACCCGACACAGGATATGTTCTTGATACGCTTATAGGCGCAGCAAGCGAAACAAAAGAAACTATGGAAAAATTCGCAAAAGAAGTAAGCGGATTTAAGACAATCATCACCGTTGACCCTGCTGACGCAAAAACGCTTTTGCGTGAATACAAAGAGTGGAACATCGACCTTAAGGCTGAAGTTATAACCTTTACCGCACTTGCTGCAAAGCTTGTTGCAGACGGTAAATTAAGCCTTAAAAAAGCTTCGAAAAAATACAGTGTTCAGGATTCGTTCTTCCTTGCCCGCGATCTCGAAGAGGACAACACAAGAGGAATTGTTGAAAAAATCGGCGACCTCTGCGAAATGCTTCTTATTAAAAAAGACACAGTTTGGGCAGGAAATATGCTTATGAGAGAATATATTCCGTCGGTTATCGACAAGGTTGCCGCAAGACGTCTTGAAGATGCAAAGCGTATGGGCGGCGAATGTGTTGTGTTTGAATGTGTAGGCGAATACGAGGCTGCAAAAAAGGTTGACGGAAATATTGATATCATCAGCATCCACGAGCTTATCGCAAACAATTTATAATAATTTTTGACATTATTTTAATCGGGAGGCTTAAAAATGCTTGTTAATTTAAAAGAAATACTTGATATTGCAAAAGGAAAAGGCTTTGCCATTCCTGCATTTAACGTTTACAATATGGAAACGGTTATGGGCGTTATCGACGCTGCAAAAAAGGCTAAAGCGCCGATTATCATTCAGTCGTATTCGCGTCTTTTCTCAAACGAGGAAGCGTTCTATCTTGCTCCTATCGTTTTGAAGGCTGCCGAGGAGGCTGACATTCCCGTTTGCTTCCATTTAGACCATGGCGCAGGCGAAAAAGAGGTTACAAGAGCACTTCGCTACGGCTGCACAGGCGTTATGATTGACGCATCTATGCAAAGCTTGGAAGACAACATTGCCACAACAAAGAAAATCAAAGAAATGTGTGCGGCGGTTAACGTTCCCATAGAGGGCGAGCTTGGTCACATCGGCTCTACAAAGGACGGCATCACAACCGAATACACTAAGGTTGACGAAGCTGTTAAATACGTTAACGAAACAGGAGTTTGCGCACTTGCAATTATGGTTGGTACGGCTCACGGACATTACAAACAGGCTCCTAAGCTTGCTATCGACAGAATTAAAGAAATTGCGGACGCAACAGACGTTGCACTCGTTCTTCACGGCGGTTCGGGCGTTGGCGACGACCAGATTAAAGAGGCTATCAAAGCAGGTATTACAAAAATCAACTTCGGTACTGATGTTTGCTGCTCATTCCTCAACAAAGTGTTTGACACTTCAAGAGATTTGATAGCAATCGACCTCTTTATGAAAGACGCTATAAAATCCGTAAGCGCATTTGCAACAGAAAAAATTAAACTTTTGGGAGCTGAAAATAAAGCATGAGTAAAATTGTCGGAATAGGCGCAAACGTTTATGATACCCTGATGGTTTTGCCCGTTTTTCCCGCAGAAGATACAAAGCTTCGTGCAAAAAGCTCAAAAGCGGCAGGCGGCGGCCCGTGCGCAACGGGTCTTGTTGCTGCCGCAAAGCTTGGCGGCGATGTTTCGTTTATCGGTTCTATGACTGATGACGATAAGGCTAATTTTCTTATAAAAGACTTTGAAAAATACGGCATAGGCACTGATTTAATCACAATTTGCAAAGGCTATGACACGTTTTTCTCAATAGTAATGCTGTCGGAGGACACCGCGTCAAGGACAATAGTTTTTGACAAAGGCAACACCCCCGCGCTTAAACTTAACGATAAGCAGAAAGAGGCAGTAAAAAATGCAAGCCTCCTTCTTGTTGACGGCAATGAAATGTCGGCGGCAATCGAGGCGGCGCGCATTGCAAAGGAAAACGGAACAAAGGTGCTTTTGGACGCAGGCGGACTTTATGACGGCATAGAAGAGCTTCTTAAGCTTACCGACATTTTAATTCCGTCCTACGAATTTTCGCTGGGTATAACAGGTGCAAAAACGGCTGAAGACGCTGCAAAAATTCTCTTTGAAACTTATAATCCCGAGGTGGTTGTAATCACAAAGGGCAAAGAGGGCGGCATAATTTATGACGGCGAAAAAATTATTTCCTACCCCGCTTTCAAGGTGGACGCTGTGGATTCCAACGGCGCGGGCGACGTTTTTCACGGAGCATTTGCATTTGCGGCGCAAAAGGGTTATAATTATTATAAATCCGCTGTTTTCTCAAGTGCGGTTTCCGCTTTAAAGTGCACAAAAATGGGCTCAAGAGCGGCAGTACCGTCATTTGACGAAACAATTAAATTTTTAAAGGAGCGTGGAGCAGATGAATTTAAAGAAGACATGGAATAAAAAATACGGAAAATCAGAAATTGTAACAAAAGAAAACAGCACGCTTAAGCTTGTTGCCATTGATATGGTAAGACTTAAAGACGGCGAGAAAAAATCGTACGACGAAAAAGACACTGAATTCGGTATTGTAATTTTCGGCGGAAAATGCACAATTTCCGGCGAAGGCTTTGAGTACAAAGAAATCGGCAAAAGAAAAGATGTTTTTGACGGTCCGTGCGCTTGCGTATATGTTCCGAGAAACACAAAGTTTACCATCACAGGTGTAGGCGAGGTTTCAATGTGCGTATCGAAATCTCCTTCGGAAAACGACCACAAGCCTGCACTTATCAATCCTGAAGACGTTATTGTCAAAAACCTCGGCAAACCCGGCTGGCAGAGAGAGGCTCACTTTATTCTCGACGAAAGAGTTGACGCCGACATTCTCTACATAGGCGAAGCTTGGGTTGAAGGCGGTCAGTGGTCAAGCTATCCTCCGCACAAGCACGATGACGACAATATGCCCGTTGAAGCTGCAACAGAGGAGCTTTACTACTATGAATTTGACAAGCCGCAGGGTTTCGGTATTCAGAGAGTATATACAAAAGAGGGCGACATTGACGAAACATATACAATAAAAAGCGGCGATATGGTTGAAATGCCCAGAGGTTATCATCCCGAGCACTGTGCGCCGGGCTATAAAAACTACTATTTGTGGATTATGGCAGGCAAAAACAGAGGTTTCTATATGACAACCGACGAGGATCACGCTTGGCTCAATAACTAACATTATTCAAACGCGGCTCCTGCGCTTTGCAATCTTTTTGCAGGGCGCAGGGGTTTTAAATTTATTAAAAAAGGAAAATGACTATGAAATATTTACTTGGTATCGACTTTGGCGGCGGCTCGTCAAAGGCAACGCTTTTGTCGCACGAGGGAAAGGTTGTTGCAACCGCAGTTACGGAATATCCTACTCATTACCCAAAAGCAGGCTATGCCGAGCAAGACCCTAACGACTGGTACAATGCCGTAAAGGTGGGTATTACAAAGCTTATTGACGAAAGCAAGGTAAGCGCAGCTGACATCACCGCCGTATGTCTTGACGCGGCAACTCACACTGCCGTTGTTATGGACGAAAATTTTAACGTTATTATGCCGTCTATCTACTGGACAGATACTCGAAGCATAAAAGAAGCGGAATACTTAAAAGAAAACTTCGGCAATACGATTTATCAACAATGTCTGCATCAGCCAAGCACCATCTGGACGCTTCCGCAGCTTTTATGGATAAAAAACAATCTTCCCGATACATTTGGCAAAATTAAAAAAATCCTTTTTGCAAAGGACTATGTAAGACATATGCTGTGCGGCGACTATGCAACCGATTTTATTGAAGCAGAGGGCAGTATGCTTTTTGATTTCGGAACTCTTTCGTGGTCAAAAGAGCTTTGCGACATTTTAAATCTTGACGTATCGCTGCTTCCTGAAGTTAAGGCGCCGACCGACATTGCAGGAACAATTACCAAACAAGCAAGCAAGGACACAGGCCTTTTGGAAGGAACAACCGTCATAATGGGTTCAACCGACACCGTTATGGAGGTGTTTGCATCGGGTGCGGTTAAAAAAGGGCAGATGACTTTAAAGCTTGCAACGGCAGGCAGAATTTGCATTGTTACCGATAAATTTTACCCCAACAAAAACCTTGTAAACTACTCGCACCTTGTAAAAGGCTTGTGCTATCCGGGCACTGCAACAAAGGCGTGCGCATCGTCTTACCGCTGGTATCGCGACACATTCGGCGGCTCATACAAAGACCTTGATACAGGTGCAAAAGATACGCCAATCGGTGCGGACGGGCTTATGTATCACCCATATTTAAACGGCGAGCTTACGCCGTATAACGACCCGAAGCTGTGCGCAAGCTTTACTGGTGTTCGTGCCTCGCACACAAAAGGACATTTCAGTCGCGCGGTTATGGAAGGCATAGGATATTCGCTGCTTGACTGTAAAAATGCAATTAACGAAATAGGCATTGAAATGGGCGATACCGCAACAATCATAGGCGGCGGTGCGGCGTCTCCTATTTGGCGTCAAATTGTTGCGGATATGCTAAACATAAAACTCATCACCACCAACAACAGCGATTCTTCTTTCGGCAGTGCAATGACGGCAGGCGTTGCAACGGGTGTTTTCCCGTCATTTGAAGCCGCGGTTGAAAAATGCTCCGAAAAAGTGTCCGAAACACTTCCCAATATGGAAAATCACAAAAAATATCTTGCGCTTTATGCCGACTACAAAAAAATTCACGACGCACTTGCGCCTATTTATCAAAACCGTGCATAAATCGCTTTGAAAGGACGTTTTCTTTGAAAATTGTTGTTTGCGTAAAAGAAATAAACTGCGAAATAAATCCGTTTGACGAGTGTGCGTTAGAGTGCGCATTAGGCTTTGAGGACGCTGAAATTCATATTGTCAGTATGGGGCGAGAGCGCGCGGTTGACCCGATAAAAAGACTTACTCGGCTCGGCAACATAAAGGCGCACCTTCTTTGCGACAACGCCTTTGCAGGCTCGGACACCCTCGCGACAAGCTATGTTTTGTCCGAAATGATTAAAAAAATCGCCCCCGACCTTGTAATCTGCGGCAGACAAAGCATTGACGGCGATACAGGTCAGGTGGGGCCGGCAATTTCGGAATATCTCGGGTATTCGCTTATTACAAACGTTTTGGAAATTTACAAATCCGACGGTGAAAAAATATTTACTCGCACCCGGGTATGCGACGAAGAAGCCTCATATCCTGCGGTTATCTGCGTTGACAGAATTAATATTTTAAGATTTCCGAGAATTGGTCAAAAACCAAAGGATGTTGAAATTTTAAGCGCAAAAGATCTTGACATTGACACATCAAAATGCGGGCTTAAAGGCTCTCCCACTCAAGTTGTCAAAAGCTTTCACAACGAAATAGGCACGCGAAAATGCAAGTTTGTTTCGCCTGAAAATCTTATTGAAATCATAAATGCCGAGCGAAAAAAAGAAAGCAAAAAAATTGAAATCAAGGATTTTGACAAAAAGCTCGACACCGTTTGGGCGGTCGGAAAAGATGTTCTTGCATCGGCACGTTCCATCGCCGAAAATGTGATTTTGTTTGATATTCCCAACGAAACGGACATAAAAAAGAGTGAGGAATTTATTTTAAATCTCGAAAAAAGATTAAAAACCGAAAAATGCGACGCAATTTTATTTCCGGCAAGCTTTTGGGGAAGAAAATACGCTCCCATTTTACAGGTTCGCTTGAAAACAGGGCTTTGCGCCGACTGCACATATCTTGAAACCGACGGAAACGAGCTTTTTATGTATCGCCCCGCGCTCGGCGGAGATGTTACCGCAAAAATAAAATGCACCTTAAAGCCTGCTATGGCAACGGTTCGAATTAATTCCAAAACCAAAAACGACGTTATTATATCGGTGGGCAAAGGCGCAGTGGACTATATTGACAATTTCAGGTCATACGCCGACAAAAACGGCTTTGGTTTCGGCGTTTCCCGCCCCGTTGTTGATACGGGAAAAGCGACGTACGATAACCAAATAGGCTTAACGGGCAAAAACGTAAATCCCAAAATTTATGTTGCCGTCGGTATTTCGGGAGCGGTTCAGCACACCTGTGCAATCGAAAAAGCCGGCATTGTAATCGGAATAAACCCCGACAAAAACGCGCGTATTTTTTCGTTCTGCGACTATGGAATAGTGTGCGATGCAGAAGAAATTTTAAAGGTTTTGTGTTGACATAATGTAAATTTTGTGCTAAAATATAAAGAAACAATAAGCTTGCTTCTATACTTTTTTCACTTGCCGTGCGGTTTTGAGAATTCACTGTCGTGCGGCTGCCGCCGATTTTAATATTCTGCGTTGAGAGTTTTAAAATCGGCATCTCTCCTAAAAGTATGGTTCAACACATAAAAAAATCAGCGAAATTTTATAGTTTTCGCTGATTTTGTTTTTTTAAATAGCCGTAATTTCCATAAGACCATAGCAGTCATACGAAGCAACCTGACTTATGTTAAGCGTTAAAATATTTCCCGAATACGAAAGCGTAAGCTCACCGCCGCAGCCGCCGTTTGAATTTACAACCCTTATAGGCATATCGGTGTAGCTTTTGTATATATATTTAGAACCGGTAACAGAATAAACATATCTGTTGTCAAACACGTCCCAAATTCCGAGTGTGTCAATGTTTGTATCGGTAAACTCTCTTGAGCGCCCTTTTATAATAAAGAACCGATATTTGTCACCCTGCATATCTATTGTGTATGTGCCGGGTCCCGAATACGAAAAAGATACAACCGTAGGCAAATTATAGCCGCTTATATACTTTGGAAGCTTTCCTACGGCATATGCTCTTTTATCTGTAAGCACGCCGTTTTCATCAACGTGTGCCAGCATAACAATATCGCCTGTCGGCTCGGTTGTTGATGATTTGGGCGAAGCCTTTCCGGTTTCCTCATCACATTCAAGATAAATATAATTGTACACCCCTGCCGAAATGGTAAGCTCTACCTTGTTAACGTCAACCGTAAGAGTCATACCGCTGTTGAAAAACGCCGTTCCCGCATTTATTTCAACAGTGGTTGAAGATGTTTTTTCCACCTTAAGCGTTGTATCGCTTTCAGGAACAATGCCGCTTGTAACCATATTGCTGTTTAAAATATTAAAGCACGATAAATTGTGCGGCTCGCCATCGGTAAAAGGGTCTGCAACACCGCTTGTAACAAGCCTTCGTGTAATTTCGTTAATGTCCGCTGCCGAATATGTTTCGTCATTTGAAAAACTGTATTTGTATCCCATAAATCCTCCTTTTATACATCGCCGAAAACAGGCCGTTCGCCCGAATTTCCGTTTTCATACCAAATATTAACCTCTTTAACAATCTTTTTCTCCGTTTTTCTAAAATCGCCTATTTCAGTGCATATTGTCACTATATCTCCAATATTATAATTCACACCGTATTTAAGGTCTTTTACATCAACTTTAGTGTCTTTCTCCCATTTTCTTGTTTTCAGGCTCTCCGTCGCGTCGGCAAGACAGTCACCGCCGAGAATACCCATCCATTTATAAATTCCTGTTTTGTCCGATGCAATTTCCTGCCAGCTGCTCTCGCCCGTTTCTTCATCCACAACCTCGTAAAATCCACCGTTGACGTGATTTTGAAAATCCTCACTGTAAGTTATGTTGTACGCGTTAAGATTATTTTTTGATATCACAAGACCTCTGTCTCTCGGTTTTATTGCCTTGTAGCACCATTTTCTTGACGATGGTTCAAACCAAACCTTATGCCCTGCATTTTCACGCGCCAAACACTCGCTTATTACCTTAAAAGTAGGATTATAAACATTTCTCCAAAAATCAATTTTGTTCTTAAATCCGCCGACCCTGTAATACAAAAACCTTCCGGTACTATGAACAGCTTCTCTTACAATCTCGTATGAAAGCGCTTCAATCGTGCCGTTTCTCCCCGTAAAATTAGGCGTAATAAACTTTGTTAAAATCCAGTTTGGCGTTCTGCCGTAAACGGTAAAATCATTTGCCGCACGCTTGCCGGTTATAACAGCATGCAAATCTCCCTGCGTCACAACAACATAGTCGTTTTCAAGGCAAACCTTTGCAACTGTCGAATTTATCGGAAAGTGGGCTTCAAACGTTCCTATGTCGTTAAGCTTAATCACCCAGTCGACGGACGAATAAGCGTTTTCAATACACAAAGGATTAAAATCAAAATCATAAAATGTAATGTCATTCACTTAATACACCGCCTCAATATAGTAATTTTCAAATTCCATCGACATTCTCGAAACATCGCCGTTGCCAAGGTCAATGGCCTCAATATCGTTTTCGCCCGGAGCCAAATAAAAATCTTCAAGCACCGTATCAGCATGTATGTAAGAAAGAAGATTTCCGTTTATATCGCTTAATGTAGTGCGCCTTTTAATATCTATAACAATTTTTTCGCCCGCCTGCGAAATATACTGCAAATAAAGCTCCTTGCCCGTAGTGTTGTTTTTGAATTTATAGCCGCTGTTGAAAATTTCTGCCGCTATCCCCTTTTGCTTAACCGAAATTGTAATAACAGGATATACAGGCTCGTCTCCGGAATTTATAATTTTCCGCTTTGTATCACTTGTCGATAAAACGCACGGCAAAGTAATCGGATTTGTAATAAGTCCAACCGAGCCGTGAATACCATACTTTACAGGACTTAAATCAGTAAAATACGGATTGTCGCAAACAAACTGAACCGCAAAAACTGCGTGGGTTGCGCTTCTTTCTGACAGCGAAAAAGTAACCTGATTGCAAATTATCTTTCTCACCTTGTAGCCGTAGTCGAGAATAAGCGTGCCCGGTTTATTAAGCACCCGCATTGCCTTTTCAAGATGTGTGCGGATGTTTTTGGACAAAATATCAACTCCGAGCGTAATAATTCTTGCATTGGAATTGCTCTGATATGTAAGCTGTCCGTCATAGCCCGCAAAATTTATAGTGCCGTAAGTCTTGGACGGAAGGTATATTCCCGAAAGCGCCGTAATTTTAAAAATTTCGTTTTCGCCAAAAAAAATGCTTCCGATTTCGTTTTCAAATGTAAGCTTCATTTAGTATCCTCCTCTCATTTTTTCAAGCTCGGCGTCTGCCCGCGCCGCCTGCAGTTTTTGAGCCGTTGTTTCGCCGCTGCCGTAAAGATTGTAAATTCTTGTGTTTCCCTTGTTCGAGTTTGATACATCAACCGAAAACGAACATTCAATGCTCTCAAGCTCACTTTCAATAGTAGCTTTAACACTGTTTAAAATTTCTTTTATTTTATCACCGAAGCTTTTGCCGAAGGAGGAAGCCGCGTCCTGACCGCACTTTAAGAAATTCTCATTGACATTTCCGAATGCCTCGTTAAGCTCGCCCAAAAATTCCTCTTTAATCTCCTGTGCCTCCTTGTTGTAAAGCGTCTTGGCAATTTTGTCTGAAATTTCGCTTTTTCTGCCGTAATCCGAAATATATTTTTCATAATCCTCATCGCTTAAGTTGAGGAGAGCCGACATAAAATTTATCCCGCTTTCAGCATCGGTCGATTTAAGCGAATTTAAAATATCGTCGGGCAAATTTTCCTTTTTAAGAAGATCTCCCAGCAAGGCGTTGTATTTTGTAAGCGTTGAAATATCACCCTTAAGGTCGGTAAGCTTATACGAAACGAAATCCGCGCTTTCCCTTTTCCAAACGCCGTCAGAAAAAACCGCCCTGTCATCACCGCCTGTTTTAAATGACATCTTTTGTAAAAAAGAATTTCCCGTAAGCTTTTGGGTGAATTTTTCCTCCTTGTTTTCAAGGTTTTCCATCTTACGTTCATAATTGGAAAAGCTTTTTTCAACCGTCCTGTCAAACTCCTCAACGCGCTTTTCAATTTCATTTACCGTCTTTTCAAAATGCCGCTGCTGCTCATCATAAAGCTTGGTTTCATAGCCTATAATCTCCGCGGTGTAATTCCACCAGCCGAGCGAGCCTTTTTCAAAATATCTGTCACGCAGCTTTTCCAGGCTGTTGTAGTATTCTTCTTCGTCAATAATCCCCACGCTTTTTTGCAGCTTAAGCTCCTTTAACGCCTCGTTCATAGCCTCGGTTGCCTGATAAGCGTTTTTCTTAATGCCGAATTTAATGCCCTCAACAAGCTTTTCGCCAATGTCATTTTCGCCTATTCTTTTTGACACCCCACCGTTCGAAAGGTCCTTTTTTAGATTGTCCAATCCGTCTTTAATGCCGTCCGTATCAAGCTTGGTGCCAATAATAACTTCACCGTCGTAATTCAAAATTTTCACTTCCTTCCAAACATCAAAATACCTTCAAAAGATTTTCTGCAATTTCGCTATCGTCATCCTCCGAAAGCGTGCTTTTAAGCGCATAAAGTCTTTTTTGCCGCATATAAAAATTTCGCTGCTCCTTACTCTTAATTTTTGATAAATCAGCCGTTCTGTACTTTATAACCTCGCATAGTCTGCACGATTGACCAAGTCCCTTAAGAAGCGCCAAAAATTCCCACCAATGCAAATTTTCCTTCATAAGATTTATACCGTATTCGGTAAGAAACGAGCTTAAAATAAAACCTGCGTCCTCCTCAAAGCTTAAAACACGCTTGCCGTCATCTTTGCCGGCGCTCTTGCCGCCTTCGTCAGCACCGCCCGCATAAAAAACCATAAGCGCCTCCAGCGCCCCGTCCAGAGTGGACGGAAGACGCTTGTAGCAAAGCGAAAGAATTTTCGCAATGCGTTTTTGAATAGGCATTGAATCGTCAAAAATCACATTTTCCAGCGAAAGATAAACTCGAAAATCCGTGTTAATCTCGTATTCCTCACCATTTATAAAAACCGATGACGGAGGCGCCGAAGTAAGTATGCTCATTAAAGGTCAGTCTCCGGTAATACAGCCGCATGATCCAACGAAGAAGCGCTGCTTGTGAAGGAAATGGTTGCAAAATTGTCATTGGTTGTTGCAGTTCCCAAAACCGATGAGCTTTTTGACTTTAAAGTTCCGCTTATCTGATAAGCGTCTGTGCCGCCGCCCTCGGTGTCAATAATAACCGCAAAATCTCTTTTAACCGCCTCGTATTTGCCGTCAGTAGCTTTTGAAGTATCAACAATAACAATACTTCTTACAACGTCCGCGCCTACGCTTTCATTTTTTGAAATGCCTTCAATGTCAGCATGAACCGCATTTTCGTTTATAACGTCAAGCGCAAACGAAATTGAAGGGCTGTAACCCACAACATCCGACTGTTCAAAGTTTTCGTCAACATATTTTCTTGAATATTCCGAAGGGTTTTTGCTTACTGTAAAATCAGTAAATCCCTTCATACGATAGTAGGTTGTCGTGTCATTGGCGGTAATGCCGTAAAACGCAACCTTATCGCATCTTTTAAGTATTTTTTTACCCATAGAATTTTCTCCTTTTCATAAAAATTAATCTGCTGTTTTGTGATAAATCAACCTGCATTGAATTTGATATCTCGCAGTATTTTTTGCACTGTCATACATATACCCCGAGCCTTCCGCTTCAATGCTTAAAGCCTCAAGCTTGTCCCCAAGCTCGGGCAGGGTGCCGTTTTCGGTACATTCGTCAAGCCATAAAGAAAACTTTTCGTAAAACTCAATGTTTTTGCCGTTATCCGCACCGTAAAAATTTCTCGATGCAAATACAAAACCGACCTGCTTAATGCACTCTCCGTCAGTGTATTTTCGTATCGTGCCGCCCTCGGGCATAATCTCAACAGTATATTCGTAAGCGTCCGAGCCAAGAAAATCAACTCCAACGCTTGCGCCCTTTAAAAGAGGGCAAGATTCCAAAAAATTTTTTATACCGTCTATAACCATCGTCTACCTCCAACTCTGTCAATTCTACGCGGACCTTCTTTCATATTAAGTATGCTTGCCGCAATTACCGTTTTCTGCGCTTTGCCGCCTTTTGCAAAAGCGTTTATCTGCGACATAATTTCGCCCTTGCGTGAAGACCACATTCTATCAAACCAAAGCCTTCCGCGCAGACCGTTTCCCTTGTTTTCATAATACTGCTTTTTAGCGTAAGGAGCACTCCAGGAAAGGTATCCCAAATTGCTCCCTCCGCTTGCAATAAGAGCGCCGCTCTTTTTTGGAATATACGGCTCGCAGTAATTTAAAAGAAGGGTGTTAAGCCTTTGATGTACAGGCCCGAAATTTTCAATTCCCTTTCTTTTAATAATAGCGTCGGTCAAATCAAAACTGACATTAACCGTCAGCATACGCACTCCAGCCTTATATGCGAAAGAATACCGCCGCGGTTGTCGCAAACGCGTTTTATAATGAATGCAGTGTCGGGCGGCGAGGAAAGTGTGCTTTTTTCAAAAATCACCTTGTCATACGGCGAAATATCAAGCGCCTTTTTGGTGTAAATTCTAACCGTTGCCTCCCTGTCGCTCTCATATCCGCCGTTTTCAAAGCTTATGCCGTCCTTTTTTCGCACCGCAGCGTCGTAGCACTTTGCCAAATATCCGCTTGAAACCTTGTGAAAGACTGTAATATACATTTTAAATCCCCCTGTATAAAAGCCCCGTCTCGGCAAGATACATAGCAATCGCTCGGTCGGCGCACCTTGAAATATCTCCCGATTCAAAGGTGCGCGAAATACCGTCGTTTGTCTCCGATTTTATTCCGTCGCGGTCGCCGAATTTTGAGTAAATCTCGCAAACGGCGCAAACGGCTTTTTTAACCTCGTCACATTCCTTAAAATTATGTCCGATATAAAATTTTACATAATCTGACGCCCTCGGTTCCAAATTTTCAAATTCGTCCTGCGTTAAAAGAGTGCCTGAAAAAGTGTCGGTGTAGTAAGCAAAATCAACCATATTAAACTTCCTTGCGTTTTACAATAACGGCGTCGGATTTAGAAATTTTAACGCCGAAGATTTTTCTTCCCTGAACCGCCGAAGCACCGATAAATGTGTTTGTAAGTGAGTTGACCGCAACAGGAACGCTCCATTCCTCAACCCTGTGGCACCAGTTGGGATGACCTGCAATCATTTCAGTAGTTGTCTTTTTGCCCGTAACAACAGTTTCGTTGTCTTTCATAAGACGCGAGCTTTCATAAACTGTAAAGCCTGCAATCTGACCTATCGCACCGCTTTCAACAAGCGCCTGCGACAAATCGCCCTGTCTTATAAAGTTTGTTGTATCCTGCAATAAAAGTCCGTAAACCTCGGGAGAAACAATAAGCCATCGTCCCTGCGCAGGAACATTTTTCTCCGAAAGTTTAGTGCGAAGGTCAACAACCTTTTTGTAAACATTAGAAGCCGTAACGGCAGTCTTGTCGGTGTCAATTGTGCCGTCGCTCTCAAGTGCTGAAATCGAAACCGTATCCTCAACAACACCCAATGCATAACCCGCACTGTCCAGTCTCTCCGCAACAATGTCGTCAGGAACGGCAGCCGCGTCGTAACCGTCAATAATCTCATTAACCGCCTTGTCATAAGTAAGGTTAAGGTCTATGTATGTTGTTGTACCTGTCTGAAGGCTCATACCCGCAGTCTTGTCATAATCGCCTACAACAACCTCTGTTGAACGAACGGGAATTTTAACCTTTCCGCCCACCGCGTTGCCCTCGTAGTGATTATTAAAAATGTAGTTGTCCTTTGTAACCAAAGTAGCCTGAAGCTTTTTGTCAATCAAATCAGAATATCTGTCCTGTAATGTGTGTGCCATAAAAATTTTTCCTCCTCAAATTTTAAATTTTCGCGCCGCATAATGCGGCGCATATGTTATTTCAAAGTGGGATTAATCTTGTAAAAGCTGTCCTCAACAGCGCTCATAGAAGTAATGGTACCTCCCTGCTTTAATCCCGTTGTCGATTTTTCCTTAACCGAAAAATCATTTTCATTGTAAAACCTCTCAAAGGCGTCATCAAAATCAATTCCCGCACTAATGTCCTTTTTAATCTCAAACAGCGCAAAATCAGCAAACTTCGGCTCAACACCTCTTTTTAAAATTTTATCTTTAAGCTCGTAAGCGAGCAGCCTTTGTGCGGCGTCGTCTGCCTTTGCACGCAAATCAGATATAATGGAATTGTTTTTTTCTGCCTCCTCTCTTAAGGTTTTAATTTCCGAAGTGTCAGCTTCTTTTGCCGCCTTCGCCGCTCTTGCAAGCCTAACCTTTATAAGAGCGTCAACCTCCTCTTGTGTGAAGAGCTTTTTGTCCGTGTTATCCTGCACGTCAGTGTTCTTTTCCGGGTTTTCCAAAACCTTTTTGTCGGCATTATCGCCGCCTGATACAGTCTTATCAAAACCCTTTTCATTTTCATTAAACATATGTTTACCTCCGTTTAACGTCCGTCGACTGATTTTTCGTTTGTTCTTTTACTCCTGCAAATTTCTAAAAAGGAGTATATGTAAAGCCGCATAAGTAAGCAGCAAAACACACTAATTTTCAGTGTATTCAAGCCTTTTTTCAATTCTTTCCGCCTTTTTTCTTGCCATACTCTCCGAAAGATTGTATACCTTCATAAAATATTCGGTTTTGTCAATAATGCCGTTTTTGTATTCCTCAATGGCGCGGTTGAATACAGATTGCGTGTCCTCAATAATACCATCGCCGAAAAATACCGAAATATCGCAGTTTTTAAAACCGCCGAGATATAAAACAACCTCCGCAAGGTCAGTAATTGCCCTTTCAATAACAAGCTGGTTCTTTTTCACATTCTGATAAAGCACGCTCTTTTCGCTTATAACCTCGGTCGCCGTCTTAATACCGTATCTTGTCTGTTCATACCTGTCCGCACCAAGTCCGCAGTTTGCCGTCAGAAGATTAATGTTTCTTTTGAGCGCCGCCTCGTGTTCGGTTGCCCTTATGTTCATATTAATCTCTCTTATATCGGTAATTCCGTCGCTCTCCTTTATGGCGTAAAATTCCGTGTCGTTGTCGTCAAAAACAGGCATAACACCGCTTTGCGTGTTCATCATCTGCGCAATTCCGAGCGGAACAATAATCCTCTTTTTGCCTAATCTGAACTCGTTCTGATAGCTGTCATAAATAAGGTCAATACCCTTTAAAATATCAATCGAATTTGCAAAAACCGAAATACCCATCGGATTGTCAAAATCCGTATTGTTCACAATATTGGGTGTAATAATCTGGAAAAACGGTTTTGAAAATCCGCATAAAACAACGTCCTCCACGCCATCGGGCAAATCCACTTCTTTAAGACGCGACCCGTTTCGCAAAAACAGCTTGTTCAAAATCACATAATTGCCGTTTTTTATAACGTGCATATTAAGATAAACGCACGGTTTGCCGTCAATTATCTTTTCGCTTGCAAAAGCACATTCCTTTATTTTCCCGTTGTCCCACGATAAAGGATAAATCATATCAGCCCTTATAAAATCAATGTTCACCTCTCCGTTTGACAAATACTCCACAAACGCACCCGTACCGAGCGCAAAAGTAAGCTCTGCCAAACGGTTTGCCGATGCATTAAAATTGTTGTCTGCAAAAACCTTTTTCAAAAACTTGTCTGCCTTGGGGCTGTTTACATTTACAGAAAACTTTTCGTTAAGCAAAAGATTTGCCCAGTCCTCGCAAACGCGTTTCGCCATAGAAAGCGATGCCCTCTCTCGTGAAATAAGCTTCTTGCCGTTGTATTGATTGTATCGGTGAAAAGACTTCACCTTGCCCTTGTACCAGTCCTCCCAGGTAGAAATATTGGCATAAAACTGTTCCGGCAAAACGTTGTAACCCTGGCTTTTTAAATAACTCCTCATAAAATATCAATCCTTTCTTTTTTATTCTTATAATTTTTAAATTTTACATATATAATGCCTTTTGCATTTTACATCTCTTTTGCACTGCTCAAAGCTAAATTATATCCCCAAAATACTTCTCGGTCGCATATTCCAACGCGTCTAAACTGTCAACATTCAAAAATCCGTTGTCCAGCCGGGTGTCCGAAATGCTCTTGTCATCCCAAACCGCAGAGCACAGCGCCTCAATAACGTTTTTGCAGTGCCGCATAACAAAATATCTTCCCATAGACATAAGCCTGTTAAAAAATCTTATTCTCTCGGTAATCTTGCCCTTTTTAGCAAGCCGTATGTCGGCACGCAACCCGCATTTTGCCGCCGCAATTCTTAACCCCTCAATCAGCGTTGTTTCGGCACTGTCACAGTATACCTCGTAAACGTTGTACCTTTCCTGCTGTTTTAAAATAAACTCAATAAACTTTTTTTCAAGCTCACTCGGCGAAATCCTATCCTTAAGGTAAAATTCATCCAGCGTTATAACCTTGTTAAAATTTTTGGTATATCCGTTGCACACAAACGCGTGCGCCGATTTGTTGCCGCCAAAATCCACTCCGACGCTCGCAAACGCAATATCCTTCGGGTCAATCCCGTCAATAATAAATCTTTCAGTATTGTCAGCAAATTCCCTGTAAATAACACCCTCCGCCGCAACCCAGTTGCCGAGAATAAACCTCTCGTAAAAAACTCCGGTGTATTCCTTTTTAAGATTTTCAACATATTCGGGCGATAAAAACGAATTTTGCCCAATGAGAAATTTGTAAAGCTTAAAATCCAAATCGCTTTTTCGCATAATGTATTTTTTGTAAAGCCAGTGATTTGGATTATCCGGATTTGTAGTTGCAAAAAGTTTAGCTCCCGAAACCGAAAGACGCGATAAAAGCATAGTAAAAAAGTCCTCATCAAAAAGTGTAAGCTCATCGCAGTACGCTCCGCAAAGGGTCATACCGCGTATTTTCGATTCACTTCTTGCGTCGCTCGCGCCCTCAAGATAAACCCGTCTGCCGCATAAAATCCCTTCTTTTTTAGAAAGCGAATAGCAAAAATTTTTGTTTCCCACAAGAGTGAGCAGCATATCAAGACAGTTCCTTTTAAGCGTCCCGAGCGTCTTTCCCACCATCAAAAAACCGCCGTCTTTGGGCATAGTCGCAACCCATAACGCCCATAAAACAAGGCTGATCCACGTTTTGCCGCTTCTGACAGAGCCGTCCAAAAGATTAATTCTTTTGAGCCTTCCGTTTTTAAAATCCGATAAAACCTGTTTTTGCGGCGGCGTGAAAATCTCATTCAATCTTCCCCACCGCCTTTAAAATTTCGCCGAGCCTGCCGTCGTCATCGTCCTTTTTGGCGAACTTGTCCATCACAACCCCCATAGCCGACGCAATCTGATTAATCGGCGCGTTGGTAAGCTTTTCCTCGCTGGACATAGTGTCAAGGCACTTCCCTATAAAATCCAAAGCGTCCTTGCGCTTTTTCTCCATATAATCGTCCATCGCGCCATCTGCCGGCATATGATGTTTTCCTTTTTCATCCTTGCAAAGCCTCGCACCCTTGTCCTTCTTTTCTTTAACGATGCCTTTTGCAGACGATTTGCCGCCCTTTGCAATTTTTCTTGCCATATATACCGAAATATTGTTTTTTTCGGCACATTTTTTATACGACTTAAGTTTTTTATAATCTTTCTTTATTTTTTTAATTTCCTCGTCCGAAAACATATTTAACTCCCCTCCTTTTTCAATCATACGCCACCGAAAACGGAAATTTCGGAAAGTTTCAAATTTTTACATTGCTATTTTTCCGTCATCCTTGTTTCTCAATTTTTTAAGATACGCGTCGTGTTTTTTGCGAACATAGCTCTCATCATGCTCGCCAATACTGAAAGCCACCTGCTGCCACGACAGCCCGTTTATGTAACGGTAAGCAAGAATGCTTCGCATTTCGCTTGATTCAACCGTATTAATAAAATTTTCAAGTCGGCGCTGCTCATCAAAGCACTTTTGCTGCTGGCTTATCAAAACATCAGTAAGCTTTTCAGCCTCTTTTTCAATCGCGTCGTCGCATTTTCCGTTAGTGTATGACTTAATAAATTTCACCCGATATCTAAGGCTCGCCATACGCCTTGAAATCTGCTCGATTTCTCTGTTCAAATAGTAAAGTTGTGATAGCTCATTTTTTGTCATAGTTCTCCCCCGTAAAAGTAAAGCCCCTTCAATGTCAAAACATAAAATCTCAATTATTCAAATATTTTCCAAATAAAGTGCAAAAATTAACCTTATTTTATTAATTACAAAATTTATAAATGTGAAATTTTATTAGATAAAATTTAAGATAGTAAACTGCACTTATGTTCGGATTTTATTATGCTTACTGGCATCAGGCTGTAATTTTTGAGCAAAGCTTATGCTTTTTGTCTTGAAAAACTTATCTCGGTTGCAAAGAAAACTGCGCATAAAAACCGCAGCTGCAATAAAACGGAACAAAGCCTGCCAAACAAACCGCAAAGACAAATTTGACCGTAAAAGGTTATGTTTTATTTTGTCTTACAAGTACAATATACCTTAACAAAATCGGAAATTTCGGAAAAATCAATAAATTTCTGCAAATTTTAACTTTTTTATCCGGGCACTGAAAAAACCACCTTTTTAGCTAAAACTGACCGTTAACGGTTATTATAAAATTATACTATTCTTTTTTTATCATTTTGTCAACATTTTTTGTCGATTTTTGCTGAAAAATGCCATTTTTTAGCAAAATTATTGACAATTTGAACTCAAAATGATATAATTTATATATGATAAATTGTAAAAATCAATCAAAAATTATCATCATATCACTAAATTTTAAAGAAAGTAGTAAAGGATATGAATTTAAAAATAATAATAAATAAGAAAAAGCAACTTGGTCTTACATCAGAAGCGCTTTCAAAAAAATCAGGAGTACCTCTCGGCACAATAAACAAAATTCTTCGGGGAGTAACAAAAAGTCCGCAAATCGATACTTTGTCGGCAATTTGCAAAGTTCTCGGCTGCAATGTAAACGACGTAATATTTGATGACGCCGACAAAATATCAGCGCAAAGCATGAAAATGTTGAGCGACCATTTTAATTTTGACGATTACAGCACAGGCAGCCGCGCAAATTCAGAAAGCGCGGAAGTGCGAAACTCAAAAATGCGCACCCTGAAATTTATTAAAGCAAATGATAATGTAAAAACGGCGCACGAACTTGAAATTTTGGTAAACAACGCGCCTGTTGAATGTGATTTTGCAGTGCAAATGTGCGATAACAGTATGTCACCTCTGTATAACGACGGTGATATTGTGTTTGCTAAAAAGTCTGATTTTATTACAAGCGGCAATATAGGCGTGTTTAGAGTAAACGGCACAATATATGTACGAAAATTTGAAAGCAATACGCTTACCGCGTTAAATCCGGCATATCCTCCAATGTATATTTCCGAAATAAAATTTGAAAAAATTGAAGGAATAGCGGTAATTTTGGACGAATAATAAAAAAATAAGGATTAAAATATGGACTATATCCGAATAATAAATGATGAAACGTGCGAAATAACCGAAAAAAAATCTCGGTTCATCGCATATATTTCATATGTTACAAATGAAAAGGACGCGCTTCATTTTGTATCTCAAATCAAAAAAAAGCACTATGACGCGCGCCATAATGTATATGCGTACATTTTAAATTCAGGCGGCAAAAAATACAGTGATGACGGTGAGCCATCCAAAACCGCAGGCTATCCAATACTTGAAATGCTCGAAAACGAAGGCGTAACAGACGTTGTGTGCGTTGTAACGCGATACTTCGGCGGCATACTTCTCGGCACAGGAGGACTTATCCGCGCATATACAAAAGCGGCAAAGGAGTGCCTTATAAAAGCAGGCGTCAAAAAAATGATACTCTGCGATGTAATAAAGCTTACCTTCGACTATGCACTTATCAATAAAACAGAGCATATGCTGAAAACAGAAAATATTATAGTACAAGACAAAACCTTTCTTGAAAATGTAACACTTAATGTAATATCACCCAAGCACAAAACAGATTTGCTGCAAAAAAATATACAAAACGAATTTGGCACTGCAGTAAAATTTGAAAAAACCAAAGAAATATATAATTAAGGAGTTGTTTTAAATGGCAGGAAAATCAGTGGTAATGGTAGACAGCAAAAACTTTGAGGACGTAGTAATAAACAGCACAAAACCCGTTCTTGTAGACTTTTATGCAGATTGGTGCGGACCGTGCCAAATGCTTGCTCCGGTAATCGACGAAATAGCCGAGGAGCTTGAAGGCGAAGCAGTAGTGTGCAAATTAAACGTTGACGAAGCCCGCGATCTTGCAATGGAGTTTAGAGTTGCAACAATCCCCACTCTTATGGTGTTTAAAAACGGCGAAGCAGTAGAAACAGTAATAGGCGCGCGTCCAAAAGATGAAATAATTGCACTCCTCAAATAATCTTTTCGGAGAAAAAGTATGAACAACAAAAAAATCATCTATGTGCTGGTGTTTTTCAGCGCATTGTTTCTGTCGCTCGCAGTATATCTTACAACCGTAGGAGTGTATAAAAAAAGCGAATATGCAAAAAAAGACCTCGGCAGAAGCTTAAAGCGCGAAACCACCGTTTTGCGCGGCGATATTTACGATAAAAACGGCGAAAAATTAGCCTATACAAAAATCGAAAAGAATAAAGCAACAAGAGTTTATCCATATAAAAACCTTTACAGCCACCTTATCGGATACTATACCGAAAAGCGTGGCTCGTCGCTTTTGGAAAACCGTTATACAAATGCGTTAAACAGCGCCTCCGTATCGGATGATGTTGTAAAAATTGCCTCTTTTTTAAATAATAAAAAAGCTAAAGGCAGCGATTTGTACCTTACTGTTGACCACAGACTACAAAAACGGTGCAGTGAAATTCTCTCGCCTTACAAAGAGGGGGCAATTATCGTTTCAAATCCCAAAACGGGAGAAATTTATGCAATGGTGTCCAAGCCCGACTTTGACCCGAATGAAAACAATCTTTATAAAAATTGGGATAAAATGTCAACAGATGATAAGCTTTTTCCGTTTCTCACACGCGCAACGCAAGGGCTCTATGCCCCCGGCTCTACATATAAAATTGTAACCGGCGCGGCAATGCTCAAAAGCGGACATTCGTCATTTACCGTCGAAGACAAGGGCAAAATTGAAATAAACGGCACAACCATTAAAAACGCAAAATCAAAAGCATACGGAAACCTTAACTTTGAAAGCGCATTTGCACATTCTTCAAACGTCTATTTTGCGCTTGCAGGAATAGATATGGGAAAGAGCGCACTTTACGAAGCGTCTGAAAGCTTTATGATGAATAAAGATTTTAACATTCACGATTTTTATCTTGCACGCTCGGTATTTCCCGAAAAAATTGAGTATGACGATTCTCTCGCACTTGCGTCAATCGGGCAGGATAAGGTTCTCTTATCGCCAATGCACCTAAACCTTATAACGTGCGCAATCGCAAACGACGGAAAAATGCCCGAGCCGTATCTTGTATTAAAAGTTAAATCCAATCTTGACGGCACAGAAAAAACCACCTCGCAAAAAATGTTAAAACAGGTATTGGACGCGCAGTATGCGCAGATAATAAAAGATAATATGAAAACCGCGGTAGAAAGCGGCACAGGCGGAGGAGCCGCAATTTTTGGCAAAAACATCTGCGGCAAAACAGGAACAGCCGAAAACGAAAAAACCGACGAAAACCCCAATCTTACACATTCGTGGTTTACATCATTCGCGCCGTACGAAAATCCCGAGGTGTGCGTAACCGTTCTTCTTGCTTACAGCGGCTCGTCATCGCTTGCAGCAGCGGCGGCGCGGCAGGTTTACGCATCATATTATAATATTTTTAAATAAAGGAATGACAAAAATGAAATTAATGATAGCCTCCGATATTCACGGCTCATACCTCTATTGCAAAAACCTTGTTGAGCGATATGAAGCCGAAAAAGCCGACAGATTAATTCTTTTGGGAGATATACTCTATCACGGGCCTAGAAATGACCTTCCGGGAGAATATAACCCCAAAAGTGTAATCGCACTTTTAAATCCCTTGAAAAAAGATATCCTATGCGTTCGCGGTAATTGTGATACCGAAGTTGACCAAATGGTGCTGGACTTTTTCATACTGTCCGATTACGCGCTCCTTTGCGCAGATAATGTCACAATTTTTGCAACGCACGGTCACCTTGTGGACGAAAAATTTTTGTCAAGACTGAATAAAAATGATATTCTGCTCTGCGGACACACACACATTCCCGCCTGCGAAAATGACGGAGAGCATATTTATCTTAATCCCGGCTCGGTGTCAATTCCGAAAGGCGGCTCCAAAAACAGCTATATGACCTATGAAAACGGCAAATTTTTGTGGAAAACCTTAAACGGAGAAATCTATAAAGAGTTTTCGGTAAACAACATTAAATAATG
>JALEIO010000071.1 GCA_022769845.1 Oscillospiraceae bacterium | reverse complement strand
TTGAATGAAAAATAAAAACAGGTGTTACAAATTAAAAAAGGTTGAGGAAAAAGCTTTTCCTCAACCCGTATTGTTATGTTATTTATACTGTATCATAGTGTCTTTATCTGACCAAACAAATGCTTTTGCGGTGTAATTTCCGGAAACATCAGGAACGTTGATTGTGCAGCTTAAGTTGCCCGATACGGCGTTGCCGTTTTTAATTTCGTCAGTTTTCATATCGCAAAGGGTAATGCCCTTGTAAAGTGCAAGAATTAAAGTTACGTTTTTATCGGCTGTTTCACCTGCAAGAGCAAGCGAGGATGTAATTTTTCCGCCTTGAACCGGAGCTTCGGGTGCGGTAAGATTGCCGATTGAAAACGCCTTTCTAACCGTATAGTAGCTATATACTCCGTTTTGTGTAGTAAGCTTTATAATGTCGTTTGTTGCAAGAGCAGCGGTAGATTCGACAAGGTCATAACCTGTTGCGCTTGCAGAATTTTGTCTGTATACTTCAATGCTTTTTGCGCCCGTTGCGGTTATAGAACTTGCAAGTGCGCCGTCTTCAACTGATACAAAGCCGTTTTCGCTCGCGCCTTGAATTGTTGCGGGTGTATCGGGAACGTAAGCATTGTCAGACGCAACTGTTTTGAAATTGTCAAAATAGAAATCGTATGCTGTACCACTTGTAAATATTGTTGTAAGACCTGTGCCTTTATATATAGCTACAGTTTCAATATCAGCACTTGATGTATTAATGTTAATGGATTTATATTCTTGAAAAGCGGTGCCATCAGATTTCAAAAATTCCTGTTGAATGCCGTCAATATAAACTTTAGCAATCATTGTTTTGGGTGCTTGTATCTCAACATCAATAACAATGTTCTGCCACTTGTTTGTTACAGTGTCGTTAATTCTGTTTTTCTTCCACGTGGTCATATCGGCATCTATATTTCCGAAATAGAATTCTACCGCATAACCCGGACATAAAATGTATCGTATGCCTATGGGTTTGTCAATTGTTCTGAATAAGTCAAATGAAATTATGTAGTGGGCTCTGTTTTTAGCGAGTTCGTTCGACTCGGCAGGTGTAGCGGCTGTTGCAGGTGTATACAAATATTTCCAACAGCTGCTGTCATCAACCGCTGATGTTCCGGTTACATAATGTGCAACATCTGAAGCTGCTTTATGCGGTGCAGATACATTTTCGGTTTGTGTCAAGTCTGTGGTTTTTTTGTAGGTGACATTTGTATCAAATCCGTTTTCCGAAAGGCGCGTGCTGCCGTCATCGTTAAAAATTGTAAAATCAGCTACGCCTGTTTGGAGGGTTATATTGCAAGATGTATTTGCCGCAAAAACAGGAGCAATTCCCAAAGATGAAAGCATTAAAACCAATGCTAAAACAAAACATATTTTTTTCATTTTATATTCTCCTTTATAATAAATTATTAATAAGTTACATTAGAAGCTTTTGCAATGGGATAATATGTGCCGTCTATTTCGTCAAACAAAAACAGAGATGTTGAATCGGCATCGGAATTTACTGCAATTTCCTGCGTAATAAGCGAGGTTTTGTCAACGGTGAACGGAACAACTTTCACGCCTGCGAGCATATTATCCTTATAGTTAGCCGCATAAATGACAAAATTGTTTCTGTTTCTTACATTAATATAATCAAAAACGTCAAATGTAACCGTAACCTTGCCGTTTCCCTTTACCATATTAACCGTACCGAGATTTGTTCCGTTTGTAATGTTTACATTATAAATCTTTCCGCTGCTCGGATTGTATAAGCTTGCTGTGCAGCTTGTTGCCGTGTTTTGGTCTTTAAGCTGGAATGAGGTTTTATATGCGCCGTTTTCGTCCGGCTCAATTTCGTCGGCATAAATTAAATTTGCGCTTGAGTCACTTACCGCCAAGCCAAGCTTTTTCGGAATGTCATATATGTATTCAAATTTTAAATTTTTAAAAGATATATCTGTTTTATCGTTGCTATTGAACTGAATATTCATTACATTGTTGCCTATTAAATCTTCTTTTGCAATGTTGACTTCAACTGAAAAATCTTGCCATTTAGTTACATCAAGCTTATCGTTTGCGGTTTTTTTGACAAGCGGTATGTAATAACGTTTTTGGGATGTTTTGTTGTTTGCGGTTTCGTCTGGCGCTACAAATACGTATGATTCTATTGATACAGCGCCAGGATTAGATTCAAGCTTTGCCGAGCCGGAAATTTTGTATTTACCTGCGCCGTGGTGTTTAACCTTTTCATCAATGCTTTGAACTAATCTTGTATAGTAATAGGGTCGCGAGGCAAGAGTTATAACGTCATTTTCTTTTGTAAGTGTTGCAGTTACGGTAACATTATCAACTTTGCCGGTAGGATTAGCCACTCCCCACTTGTCTGCTACAAGATCTTTGATATTATCGGCTATCTCGTTTCCGACAAGATTTTCCGAAAGTTTGTCAACAACACCGCTTACTGTAACGGTATCGGTTGCGGAATTATAAACCGCAGTAGATGCATAAACACAAGGAGTAAGCATACACAAACATAGCGTAAGTGCAATTAAAATTTTTGCAAACTTCATTTTTAATATCTCCTTTACTTTATATATTGACAACAACAATTTTTTACAATACCATTTTACCACTTATTTTTGTTCTAAAAAGGATAAATTCTTTGGTTAAGAAGTAAAAAAATCGCATTTTGTTGACTGAAAAATTTTATTTCTATATAATTTATGATAACAGATAATTTTTATGGAGGGATTGGAATATGAAAAAAACAACCTTTGCGCTGTATTTCGGCAATCGGGGATTTTTTCCCGGCGAGCTGATAGCTTCGGCGAGAGACGAAATGACAAAAGTTCTTGAAAAGTTAGGGTTCGGATACATAATAGCTGATGAAAACGCCACCCGCTACGGAGCGGTTGAAACCATTGAAGAAGGCGCGTTTTACAAAGATTTTCTTAAAAAGCACGAGGGCGAATTTGACGGAATTATCATTTGTCTGCCCAAT
>JALEIO010000069.1 GCA_022769845.1 Oscillospiraceae bacterium | reverse complement strand
AAAAGGAAGGGAATTTTATATGAAAAAAGTATTGAAAACGGCAGCGGCAATAGTGTGTGCGGCATCGCTTCTTGCAGGCTGCGGCGCAACCAAAACGGCGGACAAAACATCTGACGGCAAGGTTAAGCTTTCGGTCGGCGGCTGGCCCACAAAGGAAGGTCCTGCGCTGGATTCTATGAACAATGCGCTAAAACGCTTTAACGAAAAATACGGAAATGAAATAGAAATTGTGCCCGATAACTGGACGTTTACGGTTGAAACGTTTCTTCCCAAGGCGGCTTCGGGACAGCTTCCGAATGTATACGGAGTGTATTTTACCGAGCTTAACAGAGTTGTTGACGCAGGCTATGCGGCAGACGTTACAAAGCAGATGAAGGATTTCGGCTATGCCGACAAAATCAATCCGCTTATCGAGGATATGGTAAAGCGTGACGGCAAGTTTTACGTTATTCCTGCCGAGACATATGCAATGGGACTTTTGGCAAATATGAATCTTCTTCGTCAGGCGGGATATGTTGACAAAGACGACAACCCGATTTTCCCCAAAACCTATGACGAGCTTACCGAGTTTGCAAAAACAATCACCGAAAAAACAGGCAAAGCAGGCTTTATTATGCCTACAACCGGCAACAACGGCGGCTGGCATTTTACAATTATCGCGTGGGCAAACGGAGTAAAATTTATGGAAAAACAGGACGGCAAATGGAAGGCTACCTTTAATACTCCCGAATGTGTGGAGGTTTTGCAGTGGATAAAAGACCTTAAATGGAAATACAACACATTAAGTTCAAATGCACTTGTTGATATGGCGGAGGCTCAAAAGCTTTACGCAACCGACCAGGGCGCTTTCTATCTCTCGAGCAAGCCTTCGGATTCGCTTGTTTCAAATTACGGTATGAGCAAGGACGATACAGCAATAGGCGCAATACCCGCCGGCAAAAAAGAGCACGTTACGCTTATGGGCGGCACGGCAAAAGCGATTTCGACAAATTCCACCGAGGCGCAAAAGGACGCGGCTTTTAAATGGTTTGAATATGCCGGCATAACTCCGCATCTTACCGACGCGGCAAAGCAGTCGCTGCAGGAAAACATTCAATCCAAGCTTAAAGAAAATTATGTTGTAGGACAAAAAACCTTCTCGCCGTGGGCGGACAGCGCGGAGCGAAACGTGTTTGATACGCAGCTTAGAAAAGAAAACACCAATGTTACTGTCGGACATCTTTCGCAGTACGAAAATTTTGACGGCATAAGTGTAAAGCCCGAAGAACCGATTTGCTGTCAGGATTTGTACGGCGTTCTTGACTCGTGCATACAGGCAGTTCTTACCGATAAAAACGCAGACTGCGCATCTCTTATTGCAAACGCTGCAAAGGACTTTCAAACGAACTTTCTTGACAGTGCAGAATAAAATTAGCATCGAACGAAAGGTTGATTTAATGTGAAAATTTCAAACAAAGAAAAAACATCGGCAAAAGCAGGAAAGAAATTTTCTCTTGCGGGAAAGGAAGCAGAGGCGTGGCTGCTTATCGCGCCGCTTCTTTTTCTTGTGGTGCTGCTTATATGGTATCCGCAGATTATGAGCTTTTTCTGGTCTATGTGCGATATGCAGGGGTACACTCCGACAGCTTTTGTGGGACTTAAAAATTACAAAAGCATTCTTTCAAACACAATGTTTGTAAAGATTTTATTAAACACTCTAAAGTATGTCTTTTGGTCGCTTGTCATAGGCTATCTTCTTCCGCTTATAGTGGCAATTATGATGAACGAAATGGTACATTTTAAGTCGGGATTTAAAACGCTTATATATTTTCCGCACGTTTTACCGGGCGTTGCGGTGTCGCTTATGTGGTATCTTATGTATTTTCCCGATGAAGGCGGTATGCTGAATATGATTTTGGCGCTTTTCGGAGCAAAGCCTATGGATTGGCTTCAAAACGAGGCGCTTACAATTCCGCTTATAATAATCTCTACTACCTGGAAGGCAATGCCCGGCGGTATGCTTATGTATTATGCAACTCTTCAGGGTGTTAACCGCGATTTGTATGAGGCGGCTACAATAGACGGAGCCGGAGTGTTAAGACGTTTGTGGTCAATTACACTGCCGCAGATTTCCGGCACTATGCTGCTTATGCTGATAAACCAGATTATAGGCATATTCCAAATATTGGAGCAGCCTATGGCAATGACGGGCGGCGGACCGAACAATGCGTCAATTTCGCTTGTTTACTGGTCGTATAAGCAGGGCTTTGAAAACTTCAGAGTCGGGCCTGCAATGGCAATAGGAAATATTGTATTTGCAATACTTATAATTATGACGATTTTCTATTTTAAATTGAATAAGAAAATCGAAGCGAACAATTAAGGAGGTCGGTAGCAATATGAAAGCATTTGAAAATAAAACAACGGGAATTATCGGCTCTCTCGAACTCAAAAAAACGCGCTACAAGGTGATGTACTGGTGCATTTTTGCCGTTCTTGTCATAATTTCTTTAATAAGTATTATTCCGTCAATATGGGTGCTTTTGTCAGGCTTTAAATCGGTAAAGGAAATTTATCAGATTCCTCCTGATATTTTTCCTAAAGAAATAAGGCTTTCAAAGCTTTATGAGGTTTGGAAATTATTAAAACTCGGCAACAGCTACATAGCGTCTACAATTATTTGTCTCGGCGAGCTTTTTTTCGGCATACTCTTTCCCGCGCTCGGAGGATATGTAATATCGCGCCTTCGTCCGCGCGGTTCAAAGCTTGTTATGAGCCTTCTTTTGTGGACTATGATGATGCCGGGCTCAATAAGAACAGTACCGCTTTTTATGATATTCAACGATTTGCCGCTTATTCATATAAGCCTTATCGGAACGTATTTTCCTATGTGGCTGGGGGCAGGCGCAAACATATTTACAACACTTCTTTTTAAAAACAATTTTGACGCAATTTCAATTTCTCTTATAGAGGCAGCGCGAATTGACGGCTGCAGCGACTTTAAAACCTTTAAAGACATTCTTCTTCCTTTGTCAACGCCTATTATAATGGTTGCGGCAATAAGAATAATCGTCGCATCGTGGAGCAACTTTTTGTGGCCTATGCTGGTTATAAAGGACGAAAATTATATGCCTGTGACGGTTAAACTATACAGAATGAAAACACAGTATCAGCTTGACCAGTATATGCTTGCGTTAATATTCGGTATGCTTCCGCCTGCTCTTATGTACGTAATTTTCCAAAAGTATATTTTGGGCGGACAGAATATCGGCGGTGTAAAGGAATGATGAAACGGAGGGCAAAAATGCTTATAAAAAGAATTATTTCGATAACTTTGGCACTGTGCCTTTTGCTTTCGTGCACCGTTTTTGCCGAAAAAGACAATTCGGTTGAGGTTGCGGAGGCTGTTTTCACCGACAAACTTACAAAAAACAGCGGAATTTCCGACGCGGTAATGGGCTCGTCGTCCAAAATCACGGTCAACGACCGCGGAGGACGAAAAGGCTGGCTTTTGCAGTCTTCATCTACAACGGGTTCGGACATCAACATAAATTTGAGCGACACTTTCGCTAACGGAAACACCGACGGCACAAGTTACACCATTGAGGTTGATTATCTCGACGCGGATAAGTCGGTTTTCAACATCATATACGACTCTTTGGAGAGCGCGACAAAGGAAACGGAGTGCGTGTATCTTTCCACAAGTCAAAAGTGGATGACGGCAACGTTTAATATTGACGACGCGGCATTTACAAACCGTGTTAAAGACAGTTACGATTTGACGATTTCGGTTCGCTCGAAAAGTATAAGATTTTCGTCGGGAAACGTTATAATCGGCGGTGTGAGGGTGTATAAGCACA
>JALEIO010000041.1 GCA_022769845.1 Oscillospiraceae bacterium | reverse complement strand
GACGAAATGATGTGCAACGGCTGTTCAACTTGCGAAAAGGTTTGTCCCTACGGAGCAATCACATATACCGAAAAAGAATTCAGAATGCCTGACAGAACTACAAAAATGCGCCGCGTAGCGGTTGTAAACGAAGCTGTCTGCCAGGGCTGCGGAGCTTGTACGGTAGCATGTATGTCGGGCGCAATGGACCTTAAAGGCTTTACAAACAAACAAATTATGGCGGAGGTAGATGCAATATGCAAGTAAATGAATATAAGCCGCTTATAGTGGCGTTCTGCTGTAATTGGTGTTCATATGCAGGCGCTGACCTTGCGGGCAACAACAGACTTAACTATCCGGCAGATGTAAAAATTATCCGCGTTCCCTGCTCGTGCAGAGTAAATCCTATGTTTATACTCCGCGCATTTCAACGAGGCGCAGACGGTGTAATCCTATGCGGCTGCCATCCGGGCGACTGTCATTACACCTCGGGCAACTACTATACGCGCAGACGTATGGCACTTTTGTTCTCAATGCTTGACTATCTCGGCATTGAAAAAGAGCGCACACGCGTTGAATGGGTAAGCGCGGCAGAGGGTGCAAAATTTGCCGAAACTATGAACGATTTTGCACAAAAGGTTGCCGCTTTGGGCGAAAATAAGAGATTGGAGGATTTACGATGCAAGAAATAAACCGTGAAATTCTCATTTCAAAAGCTGTGGAGCTTATGGAAAACGGCACGGCTAACCGTGTACTCGGCTGGGGCAAGGGCGAATTTGACTATGATATAACGCCCGCTGTTTTCAATGACGCAAATGCACTTAAAGACAACTTTGTATGGGGCGATTTCTGCGGCGCGAACTTTTCAAAATATCTTATAAAGGAAACCGCAAAGGGCGAAGGAAAGGTTTTGGTTTTCTTAAAACCCTGCGATTCGTACAGCTTTAATCAGCTTCTTTGCGAGCACCGTTTTGACCGCGAAAAAGTATATGCTGTGGGTATTCCCTGCGGCGGTATGCTTGACATAAACAAAATAAAGGAAAAGTGCGACGGCATTTTGTCTATTGACGAGGAAAACGGAAAAATATCCGTTAATACCCTCTACGACGGAAAAATCGAGCTGGACCGCAATGAATACCTTTCGGAAAGATGTATAAACTGCAAATCAAAAAAATGTGTGGCATATGACGAGCTTATCGGCGAAAACGGCGATGTGCTTGACTCAAAAAGATTTGACGAGGTTGAAAAGATAGAAAAAATGACTCCAGACGAGCGCTTTGCGTTCTGGCAAAATGAGTTGTCGCGCTGCATACGCTGCAACGCCTGCCGTGACGTTTGTCCTGCCTGCACCTGTGAAAAGTGCGTGTTTGACAACCCAAATTCCGGTGTTGAAAACAAAGCAGCGTCAAACGAATTTGAAGAAAAAATGTTTCATATTATCCGCGCGTTCCACGTTGCCGGAAGATGCACCGACTGTGGCGAATGTTCAAGAGTTTGTCCTCAACACATTCCGCTTCACCTTTTAAACAGAAAGTTTATTAAAGATATAAACTCGTTCTACGGCGATTATCAAGCAGGCGAAACCGACTGCGGCAGAGCGCCGATTGTAGATTATACAACCGAAGATATTGAGCCTAACGAAGCAGTGGAAAGGGGTGACGGCAATGCGTAAAATTTTGCTTAAAAGCATTGACTCGCTTTTTGAAAAAATTGCGGAAAACGAAACTCTCTATATGCCGCAGGACACAAAATCGGGCGCAAAGTTTGAAAAATGGCAAATGGGCGCAAAGCTCTCCGACGCGTTAAACACCGTTCGAAGCGCAAAGGATTTCTTCTTTCCGCAAACCGAAAATCTTATGGATTTTAAGGTTGAAGGCAAAAATATTGAAGTTATCGATACGCGCAGCGAAACGGAAGATTTTGTTGTTTTCGGTGTCCGCGCGTGCGATGTGAAAAGCTTTGATATCCTTGACCGCGTGTTTTTGTCAGAACCTGTTGACACATACTACAAAAACCGCCGCGAACACGCCGTTATAATGTCAGTTGCCTGCACCAAACCTGTTGAAACCTGCTTTTGTCAAACCTTTGACATTGACGCGGCAAACCCCGAGGGCGATATAGTGTGTTACAAAACAGACGATATGCTTTATATGGACGCAAAAACCGAAAAAGGCGAAAAATTGCTCTCAACCCTTAATGATATTACCGAAAGCGCTGATGAAACTGCGGTCAACGAGCAGAAAAAGGTTATTAAAGAACGTCTTTCAAAGCTTCCTCTTGCAAATCTTACGGCAGATAAATTCGGCAGCGGAAAAACGTCTGAATTTTTCGACGCAAGCGAATGGGGCGAACTTTCACAAGTGTGTCTGGGCTGCGGAACCTGCACCTTTGTATGCCCCACCTGTCAGTGCTACGACATAAAGGATTTTTCCACCGGTCACGGTGTAAAGCGTTTTAGATGCTGGGATTCGTGTATGTATTCCGACTTTACAAAAATGTCGGCAGGACAACCGAGACTTACGCAGCTTGAACGTTTCCGCCAGAGATTTATGCACAAGCTTGTGTATTATCCTACAAACAACGACGGTCTGTTTTCGTGCGTCGGCTGCGGCAGATGCTTATCGAAATGCCCTATTCAGATGAATATTGTAAAAGTTATGAAAAAGTTAGGAGGCAAGGAAAATGCTTGACACAAAAGAAGCTCTTATTCCCGTTGTCGGCGTTGTGACAGATATAAGAATTGACACGCCCGACGTTAAAACCTTCCGCGTGGTAACCAAAGACGGCAAAAAGGCGTTTGAGCATAAACCCGGTCAGTGCGCTATGCTCTCAATTCCCGGCGTCGGCGAAGCAATGTTTTCAATAACCTCCTCTCCGACAAATACCGAATTTATGGAGTTTTCCATTAAAAAATGCGGCTGCGTGACCGAATGGCTTCATTCTATGGAGGTAGGTCAGCAGATTACCATAAGAGGGCCTTACGGCAAGCCTTTTCCTGTTGACACCGAATTTGTAGGGCACGATATGCTGTTTATCGCAGGCGGTATCGGTCTTGCACCGCTTCGTTCGGTTATCAATTACTGCCGTCATTACCGCGACCGATATGGTAAAATAGACATTGTATACGGCTCACGCAGTATGCAGGATTTGGTTGATTACAAAGAAATTATCGACGAATGGTCAAAGGATTCGGGCGTTAACGTGCATCTTACTATCGACCGCGAACAGCCGGAGTGGAACGGTCACGTTGGATTTGTTCCCAATTACGTTAAAGAACTTGGCTTTTCCACCGACAAAACGGCAATTTTGTGCGGGCCTCCTATAATGATTAAATTCACTCTTGCCGGATTGCAGGAATTGGGATTTGACAAAACTCAGGTCTACACAACAATGGAGCTTCGTATGAAATGCGGTATAGGAAAATGCGGAAGATGCAATATCGGTTCAAAATACGTCTGCAAGGACGGTCCCGTTTTTCGATGTGATGAAATCGACGAGCTGCCCGATGAATATTAATGACGGATTTTGATATATGAAGGAGGATTTAATATGGAAAATATGGTTAATATTTATCTGTTCGGAAAGCAATACAGCGTGCCCGATGACCTTACAATAATGCGCGCAATGGAATATGCCGGCTATCAGCTGGTTCGAGGCTGCGGCTGCCGAAACGGATTTTGCGGTGCGTGCGCTACCATTTATCGCATAAAGGGCGATAAGGAGCTTAAAACCTGCCTTGCCTGTCAGACCAAGGTTGAGGACAATATGTATGTTGCAACATTGCCGTTTTTCCCACTCGTTAAAGAGGTTTACGACATTGAAAAGGTTAAGCCGACCGAGCAGATTATGATGCAGCTTTATCCTGAAATTTACGCTTGCGTAGGCTGCAACGCGTGCACAAAAAGCTGCACGCAGGGGCTTAACGTTATGCAATATATCGCTTATGCGCAGCGCGGAGAATTTGAAAAATGCGCAGAAGAATCTTTTGACTGCGTTATGTGCGGCGTTTGCTCGTCACGATGCCCCGCGGGAATTTCTCATCCGCAGGTTGCAATGCTTGCACGAAGGCTTAACGGCAAATATCTTGCCCCCAAGACAGAGCATCTTGAAAACCGTATAAAGGAAATCAAAGACGGCACGTTTACCGAGCTTATTGAAAATCTTATGGGCAAGCCGATTGAAGAAATCAAAGAGCTTTACAATAACAGAGAAATCGAAAAGTAAGGAGGTTAAAGCTAATGTATTCAGAAAATTTTCAAAAATCACTTAAGGCGGTTGAAGCGGCACGAAAGGAAAACATTGCCTGCGAGCCGAAGCGTATGACGGCGCAAGAAAAAGAAAAGCTGCTTGCCTCCTATCATCCCGACTACAAAAAAAGCGAGTTTAAAACGCTTTCATTCGGCCCGAACAAAGGCGAAGAAGTGCCGACCGAGCTTTGCGAAATGCTTCAGGCACATTCAAGAATTTCAGCAAACGATATAGACCTTAACGATATAAAATATGATGTTGACGTGCTTATCATAGGCGGAGGCGGTGCCGGAACAGCGGCGGCAATCGAAGCTGACAATGCAGGTGCAAAAACTATGATTGTTACAAAACTGCGTATGGGTGATGCCAACACAATGATGGCAGAGGGTGGTATTCAAGCGGCGGATAAACCCAACGATTCGCCTGCAATCCACTTTGTAGACGCTTTCGGCGGCGGTCATTATGCGGCAAAGCGCGAGCTTTTGGCAAAGCTTGTGTGTGACGCTCCCGAAGCAATACAGTGGCTTAACGACCTTGGTGTTGAATTCGATAAAGAGCCGGACGGCACAATGATTACCACTCACGGCGGCGGTACATCGCGCAAGCGTATGCACGCGGCAAAAGACTATTCGGGTGCGGAAATTATGCGAACACTCCGCGACGAGGTTTTAAACCGTGGAATTGAAGTTGTTGATTTCACCTCGGCGATTGAATTAATCCTTGATGAAAACGGAAAAGCTGCCGGCGCGGTGCTTATGAATATGGAAACAAAAGAGCTTATGGTTGCAAAGGCAAAAACCGTTATTATCGCAACAGGCGGCGCAGGACGTATGCATTATCAGGGCTTCCCGACATCAAACCATTACGGCGCAACAGCGGACGGTCTTGTTTTGGGATACAGAGCAGGCGCAAAGCTTTTGTATGCCGATACGCTTCAGTATCATCCCACAGGAGCGGCATATCCGCAGCAGATTTTCGGAGCGCTTGTTACCGAAAAGGTGCGTTCTCTCGGCGCAAAGCTTGTTAACCGCGACGGAAAAGTATTTATGCATCCGCTTGAAACCCGTGACGTTGCGGCGGCTTCAATAATCAGAGAATGTTCTGACCGCAAAGAAGGCGTGGACACAGGAAACGGCGAGGCAGTTTGGCTCGATACTCCTATGATTGAGGCAATCGGAGGCGATGGCACCATTGAAAAGCGTATCCCTGCTATGATGCGTATGTTTGCAAGCTACGGCATAGACATACGAAAAGAGCCGATTTTGGTATATCCTACCCTTCACTATCAGAACGGCGGCCTTGACATTAACGTCGACGGTATGACGCCTAACGTCGAAAATCTGTACGTTGCAGGCGAAGCGGTTGGAGGAATACACGGAAGAAACCGTCTTATGGGCAACTCACTGCTTGATATTATTGTATTTGGCAGAAACGCGGGCAAAAATGCGGCGGCTCGCTCCAAAGACGTTAAAGTCGGCAAGCTTACTCTTGACCATATTGCAAAATTTGACGAAGAAAGAAAATCGGCAGGCGTTGATACAGACGCTGTATCGCCGATGCTTTTGCCCGACTACCGCAGAAAATAAACACAACATTCGTCTTAAAGCATAATTTTTGTGCTTTAAGACGATTTGTTACAATAAAAATTGAAAGAGGCTAAAACAATGCACTTATTTAACGGAGTTATTTCAATATCCGGAGTGTCATACCTTATCTTTTCGATAATGGCAATCGTTGCGCTCGGATATTTGCTCGGACGTGTTACGGTTAAAGGCATTTCGCTTGGAACGGCAGGCGTGTTTGTAATATCGCTTTTGTACGGCGCATTTTTCTATAACAACCTTTCCGATGCCTTAAAAACAGCAGAAATTGCACAGCACGGTCTTAAAATCGTTGAAAATCTCGGTCTTGTGTTCTTTGTAACCTCGGTCGGATTTATCGCAGGTCCGAAATTTTTTAAAAACCTTAAGCAGAATTTTAAATCATATATCCTTCTCGGAGTGGCAATTATCCTTTCGGGCGGAATTACCTGTGTAATTTGCTATCTTGTCGGCAGAAATTTTGAAACCGACCACAGACAGTTTCTCGCTTTGATTGACGGACTTTTATCGGGTTCACTCACCACAACTCCGGGATTTTCGGCAGCGAAGGAAACGGTTAAAAACGTTTATGCGGCAACCCCCGATATTGCAGCAGAGCTTGAATCGGCAGTTACCGTTGGCTATGGAATCGCATATCTTTTCGGTGTTATCGGTGTTGTTTTGTTTGTACAGATTATCCCCAAGCTTGTCGGTGCAAATATGGACGAAGAGCGCAAAAAACTTTTAAGCGTTAACACAAGCTCGGCAACAAAAGATATTTGCAAATTTATTGATATTGACGATATGGGTCTCGGTGCGTTCGGTATTGCAGCACTTATCGGCATTTTAATCGGAAACATCAAAATTCCGCTTTCGGCAAACGGACTTTCCGGAACGTGCTTTTCTCTCACCACAACGGGCGGATGTCTTATAACGGCGCTTGTTTTCGGGCATTTTTCTCACTTTGGCAAGATTAATGTTATGCCGCCGAAAAAAACACTTGAATGTCTCCGCGAGCTTGGACTTATGATATTCTTAATAGGCGCGGGCGTTGCAGGCGGCGCAAACTTTGTAAAATATTTCAAACCGATTTATTTCTTATACGGAGCGCTTATGACCATTGTTCCGATGGTTGTCGGATTTATCATAGCAACGAAAATACTTAAAATGAGCCTGTTAAACTCGCTCGGCTCAATTACCGGAGGTATGACAAGCACACCGGCGCTCGGCACTCTTATCCACGTTGCAAAAACAGAGGACGTTGCCTCGGCTTATGCGGCAACATATCCTATTGCGCTTCTTGCGGTTGTGCTGGTTTCGCAGTTTATGATTGTTATATTCGGATAAATTAGATTACAAAAAAATCCCTTCCATAGAGAAGGGATTTTTTTGTAATCAGACTTATTATTCTAAAAAGTAAGCTTTTCGGTATTTAAAAACAATATCTAAATGGTTTGAATAAATCAAAAATCAAAGCGTTCCGAAAAGTCTGTCGCCCGCGTCTCCAAGACCCGGAACAATATATTTAGCTTCGTTGAGCTTTTCGTCAAGCGCGCCGCAATAAATATCAACATCAGGATGCGCCTTCTGCATACACTCAATTCCCTCGGGCGCCGCGATTATGCACATAAGCCTTATATCCTTTGCGCCTCTCTGCTTTATAAAATCAATAGCCGCAACACTGCTGCCGCCCGTTGCAAGCATAGGGTCAACAACAATAACCTCTCTTTTGTCAACGTCAACGGGAAGCTTGCAGTAATATTCAACAGGCTCTGCCGTTTCGTGGTCGCGGTAAAGTCCTATATGTCCGATTTTAGCCGACGGAACAATATTCATAATTGCGTCAACCATACCAAGACCCGCTCTCAAAATAGGAACAACCGCAATCGGTTTTGCAATTTCCTTGCCGATTGTTTTTGTAATAGGCGTTTCAACCTCTTTGTCAACAAGCGCCAAATCTCTTGTTGCCTCATAGCCCATTAAAAGCGCAATTTCATTAACCAGCTCCCTGAATTCTTTAACGGGAGTGTCTTTATCACGAAGCTTTGTGATTTTATGAACTATAAGAGGGTGGTCCATAACGTGAACTTTGCTCATTTTGCTGCCTCTTTTCTTAAAGTAATTGTTTGCGGAACATTCGCTCCAAATCTACAAGATTATACTACATTTTTCAGTAAAAGTCTACATAGTTTTCAAAAAATAGTTATTTTGCACAATAATTAAATTTTTATTTGTAGATATTACTTATTCAAATATTTTTTTAAGTCCGTAGGTCACCGTATCGCCGTCTACCGCAAAAACAAAATACTCAATTTTTGTAAAGGTTTTAACGTCCGCGCCGCGCACACCCTTTAACTCAAAATATTTCACACCGTTTTTGGCATAAACCGAGTTTTCTTCGCCGTCATAAATCACAAATCCTCTCTTGCCGTATTTATCCGACAAGTAATTTTCAAGCAAATCGTCAAACAAATCCTGCTCGTTTTTACTTGTAAATACAGGCTTTTCGCGAAGTATCAAAAATACGTTTTTGCTCGTTGCGCCGTCAAGCGCCGAAATAATTTTCTGCCACTGCGAAAATCCGTTGCCCGAAATTGTTCCGTTATAATTATTTACAGAAATAAAAAGGCAGTTTTTATACTCATAAACTTCATTCACATCGGTTTTTACACTTTTTATTTTTGTTTTCACCGTATCTGCTCTATTTCCTGCAAACACCGCAATTTCGCTCATTTTTGCGGCGCTGTCGTTAAGTTTTCGTACAACCGCGCTTTCAAGAAGCGTGTTTTTTGCAACAGGGCTTCCGAATGCCGTAAAATAAAACGAATTTTCATCCGGTGAGATTTCCTTTAATTTTTCCTCATTTGAAACATCTTCGGGAAGCGGAATATCATCATTTTCAACACCGCAATACAGTGCAATGTGCGTGTTTACGTTTTTGCAGGCTATTGTCATAATCGCACTGCCCGTTTTCGCACCCACGAGGTTATTGCCCTCACGCGTAAACACATCATCGGTATAGTTTATGTCAGTGTCTTTAAGATTAATGGGCGCGCTTCTGCCCGATTTGTCGCACCCTTCAAGACTAATATACTGCTTTTCGCCGATATTAAGCTTTACACTTTTCGTGCTTGGATAAATTGCCGCAATATCGCCCAAAACGTTTATATCAGCCGACGCCTCAATGCCGTTTTGGTATGTTGCAAAAATTCTGCCCGTACCTTCATTTTCCGGATAATAAAATCCGTCCTCTATTCTGCCGTTTTCGCAGCTCCATTCAACCTCGTCATTTAAAGCCTTTCCGAGATACATTCCGTTTTGGTCATACAAAAACGCTTCCGCAAGAGATGATGTGCCTTTAAAAACCGTATCGCTTGCAGGCTTTATAACCATTTTTGCCGCCTCGCCCTTTTGCGCCGTCATTTTAATTCCAATGCCGTTTATAACGCTGCGAAGACTGCCCTCACTCGGCAGATTGACAACCTCGTTTACGCCTGTTTCGATATTTTTCGCAACCATAGTTGTCGAACCGCCGCCGTCGAGATTAATGGCATTGTAAATGCCGTTGTTTATAAGAATTTCAGAAAGCTCGTCAAGCGACACGCCAACGCTGTCTGCCTGCCGCCCGTCAACCGTGATAAGATAAAGCGTTTTGCCGTCCTTGTCAAGACCGAGCGCAGTTCGCGGATTAAGCCCCGAAATATTATGGGTATTTTTTGCGGTTTTGCCGTCCTTTACAAGCAGCGTACCGCCGCCCATTGCAAGGTTTATATTCTCATAATTCGGCTTAAGCGATATGTCAAACACAATTTTGTCACCGATTTGAAAATTATCCAGAAGAAAGGTTGTTCTATCCTTCAAAAATGACAAAACATAACCGTTTTCGGGAATTTTGCAAGGGCCTGCGTCATAGTTTATCGCGGTAACGGTATCGTCCTCTACCACCATCTCCACCTGATATGCATACGACCCCGGCGATGTTTCGCCCCATTTTGAATTATACATAACAATTCCGTCCAAATCGTCATATTTGTTAATGTGCTTGATTTGCACGCCCTCTCCGTTTGGCGCAGTAACCGTCATATAGGTGTCGATATAGTCAAAAAGCATATGCTTGTCATCGGTTTTGACAAATACGGCGTTGGACGTACTTGCCTGTGCATATGAGGTAAGCTTTTCGCCGTCCTTTATCTCAACACCCACAGGGCTGCCCTTGCCCTTTTCGGCGCTCGACCACGAAAAGAAATCACCGTTTACCGCAACAAAAGTATCTGCCTTTTCGGCAAGAGTTTTAACGTTTGTTAGCTTTCGTATGTCGTTTTCGTCCTTCAAAAGCTCGGCATCAATATAATCCTTGTTAAGGTCTGCGCTCGCAATGTTTATATTAAGCCATCCGTTTTTGGTAAGCGAGCGGATATGAGTAATTTTAAGTCCGTCTATGTAATTTGTTTCGTCATACAGGCTGTATATTGGCGCAGCTGCCGATACCGAAGCAAACAGAAACATTAATGCCAATATTAACGAAGTTAGTTTTTTCAATTTTACAAATCTCCTTTTTACTTTGATACATACATTCTACTATATTAAAAATACAATGTAAATATATTTCACGCTTTTTAATAAAATTGTAATTGAAATTTTTTGGAATATGTGATAATATATATAATGTTATATTATGTGTTTTTGAAGATTTATTGGATAGAGAGGTATAACGAATGAAAAGAGTAAGGATTTTACTTGCGCTTATGGGGCTTGAAATAGGCGGGGCGGAAACTCACGCTGTTGAGCTTGCGAAATATTTGTGCAAAAAGGGATATATAGTTTACGCGGTATCGAGCGGCGGAGTGTACGAAAAAGAGCTTACGGAATGCGGAGTGCGTCACTATTATGCGCCGCTTACAAAAAAAGACCCGTTAAGTATGTTAAAATCATACAGAGTGATTAAAAAAGTTGTACTGCGCGAAAAAATTGACCTTATCCACGCACACGCAAGAATTCCTGCATTTGTCAGCTCGCTTGTCAAAAAAAGGCTGGGTATTCCTCTTGTTTCTACCGTTCACGGCGTTTATTCAACTGCGCCGTGGTTTAAGCTTTTGACAAACTGGGGCGACGAGGCTATATGCGTCAGCGAGGATATTCAAAAATATGTTATCGAAAACTATAATTTTTCGCCCGAAAACACATCAGTTACCATAAACGGCATTGATACCGACCTTTTTTCGGGAGATTTTATACACTATGACGCTCTCGCCGAATTTAACCTTCCCGAGCATTCGTTTAAAATTGTGTGCGTAAGCAGGCTTGATTCCGGCAACACAAATGCGGCTTACGCGCTGCTTAACATTGCCGATAAATTGAGTGAAAAAATTGAAAATCTTAAAATAATTATCGTGGGCGGAGGAAATGAATTTGACAAAATAAACGCTCTTTGCGTCCAAAAAAACAACGAGTTAAAAAAAGAAATTTTTGTTATGACAAATTCGAGAACAGATGTTAATAAATTTTTGTCGATTGCAAACGTATTTGTCGGCATAAGCCGTGCAGCGCTTGAGGCTATGAGCGCCCGCGTACCTGTTATTTTGTCGGGACAGTTCGGATACGGCGGTATTTTTTCGCCGGATAATGCACAAAAATGTATTAAAAATAATTTTACCTGCAGAGGAGAAGAATTTGCTTCGGACAATACATTTTTTGACGACATTATGACAGTTTACAATATGCCGTCCGCCGAACGCGAGGCTCTTGTATCCTTCGGGCGGGAAACGGTTGTAAAAAACTATTCCATAACCGCAATGGCGGAAAACACCATAACCGCCTACAACAAGGTTTTGTGCGAAAAGGCAAACGGCTATGATTTTATGATTTCGGGCTATTTCGGTTTTAACAATTCGGGCGATGACGCGCTTTTGCAGGCTATGATTGACGATTTAAGAGAGCTTGACGAAAACTTAAGAATTGTGGTACTTTCGCGCTGTCCGGACGAAACGGTAAAACGCTACGGAGTTTATGCAATCAACCGATTTTCGATATTTAAAATTTTAAAATATATGAACCGCACAAAAGTGCTTTTAAGCGGCGGCGGCTCGCTTATACAAGACGTAACAAGCACAAAATCCGTTTTCTACTATCTTACGGTTATGAAAATCGCGCTTAAAAAGCATATGTCGCTTATGGTATATGCAAACGGCGTAGGACCTATAAACAAGCAGAAAAACCGAAAATTTGCAAAAAAAATCTTTGACAAGGCAGATATTATCACACTTCGCGAGGAAGGCTCTCTAAAGCTTTTGAAGGAAATCGGCGTGAAAAACGAAAACATTATTCTCACCGCCGACCCTGCGCTTAATCTAAAAGCCTCCGACAGCACTCTTACAGAAAATGTGCTTAAATCGCACGGAATAAAAGGTGATATAAACCTTATCGGCGTGTCGGTTCGTCCGTGGAAGAAAAACGAACATAATTTTGAACGGAACTTTGCAAAAAATCTTGATATAATATGCCGTATGAACAATGTTTATCCTGTGTTCCTGCCTATGCAGCTGCCGAGAGATTTGGAATTTTCAAAAAAAATCTGCGCATACCTCGAAACGCCGCATTATATTGTCGGAACACGCTATGACGAGAAGATTTTTGCCGGAATTATTTCAAGATGCTCACTTTTAATCGGTATGCGACTGCACTCTCTCATTTATGCGGCGAGCGTATGCGTGCCGATTGTAGGAATTGTCTATGACCCGAAGGTTAAAAGCTTTCTCGATTATGTCGGACAGACGCATTTTATTGACGCCGAAAAAATATCGAGCGAAAGTTTTATCAGCGTAATAAGCGATTGCTTAAAAAACAAAGATGCGATAAAAGAAGATTTTTCAAATCACATAGAGCTTCTTTGCAAAAAAGCAAAATCCAATGCAAGCATTGCAATGAAGCTGCTCAATAAAGAAACAATTATCACAGTTGAAGAGGACATATCAGATAAAACAAATGAAAATTCACAGGGGGCGCAAATTGAGAATACTGGGGATTGATTACGGCGACGCTCGGGTGGGAATTGCGGTATCCGACCCGCTAATGCTTACCGCTCAAGGCATAAAAACACTGCCCAACAAGGTTTTTGACAAAATGCTTGAAAGCCTTGACGAAATTTATAACGAATACAAACCCGAAAAAATAGTGTTGGGCTTTCCGAAAAATATGGACGGCTCGGTGGGATTTCGCGGCGATATAACGC
>JALEIO010000031.1 GCA_022769845.1 Oscillospiraceae bacterium | reverse complement strand
ACGCTTTACAAGCTCGCAAAGGTGAACGCCTGATTTTATAGGCGAGCTTCCGACACTTTCCAAAAGCGAGTTAACCTCATCACTCGGCGCAATAACAGTAGACTTTGCACGCTTTATCTCATTTTCAATCGCTTCTTTTTTCGCAAGAAATTTTTCGTATCGCTCATCGCTTATAAGCCCTATTTCGTGCCCCTTCGGAGTAAGTCGCAAATCCGCGTTATCCTGTCTTAAAAGCAGCCTGTATTCACTTCTTGAGGTAAGCATTCTGTACGGCTCTTTTGTGCCTTTTACCGTCAAATCGTCAATAAGAGTACCGATATAGCCTTCCGACCTATCCAAAATAAACGGCTTTTCGCCTTTAATTTTAAGCGCGGCGTTAATGCCTGCAATAAGCCCCTGCGCCGCCGCTTCTTCATAACCCGAGCTGCCGTTGAACTGACCTGCCCCATAAAGACCGGGAAAATTCTTAAATTCCAGCGTAGCATAAAGGTTTGTAGCGTCTATGCAATCATATTCAATCGCATATGCAGTACGCATCATTTTAGCATTTTCCAATCCCGGAAGAGTGTGCAGCATTTTAAGCTGAACATCTTCGGGAAGGCTGGATGAAAACCCCTGAACATACATTTCGTCTGTTGTAAGTCCCATTGGCTCAATAAAAATCTGATGTCTTTCCTTATCCTTAAATCTTACGATTTTATCCTCAATCGACGGACAGTAACGCGGTCCTACGCCCTCGATTTTTCCGCTGTATATCGGAGACCTGTGAAGATTGTCAAGGATAACCTTATGCGTATCGGCATTTGTATAAGTAAGGTAACAGCAAACCTTGTTTTCGCCCGGTTTTTCTGTTTCAAACGAAAACGGCGTGATGTCATCATCACCCTTTTGAACCTGCATTTTTGAAAAATCAACACTGTTTGCGTTAATTCGCGCAGGAGTGCCCGTTTTAAAGCGCATAAGTTCAATTTTTTTGCTTTTGAGCGCGTCAGAAAGTCTGTTTGCCGGAAAAATTCCGTCAGGACCGCTCGGATAGCTCACATCGCCGACAATAACCTTTCCGCGCAGAAATGTGCCTGTGGCGATGATTGCCGCCTTTACGGCAAACCGCGCGCCAAGGTGCGTTATAACCGCCTTTACGGCATTGTCGCTGTCAAATTCTATATCTATAATTTCAGCCTGTTTTATATCGAGGTTTTCCTGCTTTTCCAAAACGTGCTTCATTTCCTGCTGGTAAAGCCGCCTGTCCGCCTGTGCGCGCAGAGAATATACCGCAGGCCCTTTGCCCTTGTTCAAAATTCTCGACTGAATAAAAGTTTTGTCGGTGTTTTTGCCCATCTCGCCGCCGAGCGCGTCAATTTCGCGCACAAGGTGCCCCTTTGCAGTGCCGCCTATACACGGATTGCACGGCATATTTGCGATTGTGTCAAGGTTTATCGCAAACATAATTGTATTAAGTCCAAGCCGCGCAGACGCAAGAGCCGCCTCGCATCCCGCGTGACCGCCTCCTATAACCGCGACATCATATTCGCCAGCATTGTATATTTCCATAAACTCACCCTTTTTAAGTTATTTGCCCACACAGAACGAGTGAAAAATCCTATCCACAATTTCCTCGCCAACGCTCATTCCCACAACCTCGCCAAGACTTTTTAAAGCGTTTTCAATATCCACAAACGTCATATCGGACGGAAGGTTGGATTTTAGCGTTTCAATCGCCGCATTTATGCTTGAAAGCGCGTTTGCAAGCGCCTCCTTATGGCGTTCGTTTATAATCGTTTCACCGCCGTTATCACAAATTTCACCCATATCAAACATATCGGAAATTTTTTTGTTAAGCTCATCAACGCCGATTTCATTTTTCACCGAAAACTCTATAACGTTTTCCTTATCGGCGCAAAAATTTTTAACGCTTTCGGTTATTCCGTTTTCGCTTTTATTAACCAAAATTATACTTTTTTTGCCGCTTATCATAGAATAAATTTCAATATCGTTTTTGTCGATTTCCTTTTGCGCGTCCAGCATAAAAATTACAAGTTCGGCTTCCTCTGCACGCTTTTTCGAC
>JALEIO010000232.1 GCA_022769845.1 Oscillospiraceae bacterium | reverse complement strand
GCACAGTAAATTCACCAAATATATTGAATTCAATAATGATTTCATTCTTATAAATTGTAACACTGTTGACATATCGTTCAACCAATGCTTTTATGTTACTCAAATTGCCACTCTTTAGCATCTGCTTTGCACGTTTAAAGGCATTTTTTAGCGACTTTGCATCAATAGTTACAGATGCAAGCTTATTGTTGGCTTCATTTAACGCTGATTCTAAATTCCGTTTTTCAGCTTCAAGTTCTTGGAGCTTGTTATTTAATGCTGAAGAACCCGTTTCCATTACGACTTTAACTATATTTTTTATTCCTTTATCTGTCGTTTCTATCTTATTTTTAAGGGTACTAATTAAGTTCTTTACGTCGGAGTGACGTTCTTGTACATACTTATTATATTTATCTAAAATATCGGGGAGAATACTTTCATCAAAGACTTTGTCAGCAAGCTTTGATAGCACAAGCTTTTCGAGCGTATCTCTCGATATTTCTGTATTTTTGCATTTAACTTTACCATTTTTCTTGGTACAGCGGTAAGAAACATAAAGTGGATGGGTTGAATTGGGCTTTCTCGAATTGCCTGCATAAGAGCAGCCACATTCACCACACACAATTTTACCGGATAAAAGATATTTTTGCTTTGCTTTATACGAAGCATTTTTCATCTTCCGTTCTGCCATTTTAACTTGAACCTTTTCAAAATCTTCTTTGGAGATGATGGCAGGTACACCTCCGTCAATTCTGATAATATCAGCATCGTCCTTGCTTTTATGCCTATTAAAATGTCCATTGGCATTTTTGCTTGCTGATTTGTTATATGTATATACTCCGCTATACTTCTCATTTCTCAAAATCTCATATAGGGAATTTTTTCCAAAAGGTACACCTCTTTTTGTACGGTAACCTTTTTTGTTCAATTCATTAATTATTGCGGTATAACCTTCGTTGGAAAGGTACATTTTAAATATTAACCGTACCGCTTCGGCTTCATACTCATTAATTACAAGTCGCATTGTTGACTTATCAACATCATATCCGAGACAAGGGGTTCCGCCTGTATGACGGCAGGAAAGTGCATTTTCCCTTAATCCTTTCATTACCTCACGTCGTAAGTTCTTACTATAATATTCGTTATATCCTTCAATTACGCTTTGGAGAATGATAGATTCAGGGCTATCATCAAAATTTTCAAGGACAGATATAAGCTTGATTCCGTGCTTTGAAAGCTCTTGACGATATATTGCACTGTCAGCACGATTTCTCGCAAATCGGTCAAGCTTGTGAACAATTATTGCATTAAATTGCTCTGACTTTGCATCCTCTATCATTTGCTGAAACTCAGGTCTGTTATCGGTAGTTCCGCTTATACCCCTGTCAGCGTAACGCTTTAGCAGAGTGTAGCCGTTTTGCTCTGCAAAAGCGTTAATTGCTCTAAACTGTGCCTCAATAGATTCTTCACGTTGAAGGTCGCTTGAAAATCTTGCGTAGGCAACTGCTTTTAGCAAAGCCACACCCTTTGTGCCTCCTTTCTTATGCGGCATCTTGAACACCGCTGTTTTCGTTTTTTATAAGTGTCATAGCTTCATAAATAGCTTCAAACAGAAGCTCAAAACATGTATCATTTTCAGTCATATAAAATCCTCCTGGTAGTTTATTTAAGTATATTAGGCTAATATCAAGCGCTATGTCATTATATTTACCGCCTATTCACAACCATTACTACTAATCAAAATAATCTTTCTGTGAGTTTTAACATTATCACGATACCGATTACTAAACTTCCATATTATTACAAATTTTATGGAATACGTTCCAGAAAATTATCATAAATGTGGAAGTCTTAATTATAAAATAATCCATTAAGCTTTGCGCCGTTTTTAGCATCAGCTTGTAGCTTATCTAAATCTAATTCCATATAGCGTAATCCATCATTACGCTTTTTAGCAGTGTTATCGCTATATTCAATTGAAATATATTCTTCTCTAAAATATTTTAATATAGCTGTTTTAGAAACCTTTTTGCCATATTTTTTGTATAAAGCCTCGCTTAAAGCTATACTTCGTACAAATAAGCTTTTGCCCTTCTTATAGCAATCCGGATGTTTATCAGATTTACTCTTTACTTCGATTATACCATCTTTAATCAATTTAAGGAGTTCATATGAGTAATTAGTTATATTCAATTCTTTAGCAGAGAGATTATTTAAAATTTCTTCTTGACGTTTTACATATAAATTTACAAAATCAGCGAACTCATCATTGTATTTATCCACGTCGACACTTTTCAAAACACCATTAACATACACAAGAAAAAGATTAAATGCAAATCTTAGTAAAAAAGCTTGTTCATATAATCGTTCATAAGAGCTTGCATGTGTAATGACTGTTTCTCGAAAATCCATAAATTTTTCTTTTAATTCTGATACAATAGAATTGTAGTTCTTGGAAATCCATTTTATAAAATAATAATAAAAGGTTGAAAGTGCCTGTGGATTTTGCTGTACTTCCTTAAGTCTTTCACTATCAATAGGTTTTGGAATTTCAATAACGAACATTCTGCCAACATCAGTTTTTGAATCAATCAAATACTCTGCTGTAACTATTAGTTGACAATTGTTTTTAAAGGTACTACGAGAGGTTTCGCGTGAAGAATTATCAGCAAAATTTCGTAGTGAATTTTTCACACGTCTTTCATAGATTTTTCTTTTTGCGGTATCTGGTTCTCGGTATAAATCATCGCAGATAAATGTGGCATCTTTTAAGACGTCCATCTTTTCTTCTGTTTTATACTCTGAACTGCTGACACGTGTAATCGATACACCGGAACTGCTATGAATTTGGCTTCTGTTGTATAATTGTGTTTCCTGCTTTGAACACTCCGTTTTACGATATTGCGTTCTGCCTTGAACATACAATGCACAAGGAATGTTTATGTCAGCATCTAAAATCATCTGTCTGCTTATACCAAGAACGCCTGATGAAAAAATAATAGGAGTAGCAGGAGTATCAACAGCCATCATTTTCATAGCATATATAGCTGCATCTTTTTCAGAAAGCGAATTGTCAATTTCAAGATGAAATCGTTCCGACAAGTCTTTGTCAACTATAAATTCCTCATTCGTGTCAAAGCCAATCACTATATTTCCGGCACAATAACAATGTTGTCCATTTATGTTGTGCCAGCCAAGCTTGTCAAAAAGATATTTAGTTTTAGTATCAACACCAGCCGCTTGACTTTTAATATAGTATTCCATTTCTGCCGCTGCTCTTGGTACTGTCGGCATTAGCAGCAATGAATCGTCTAACAAACCATAATCGTATTCCTTTAACTTTGTATATTCAATTTCTTCGGATGCTACAAAGTCAGGATTATAAAAATTCACTTTATATTTTTTAATAGCACCATTATTTGTTTTATAGATTATGATCTCTTCAAGTTGGGCATTGAAATTAGCAATTATTTTTTTATCATCGTTTCTAATCGTTTTCCCTGTCACTTCGTCAATACTATACTCAGCATTCATATTATTTTTCCTCCGAAAGCAGTAATTCTTTTGCTATTTTCTTGCGTTCAGAAATGTCTTCTGATAAAATCAGATTATTAAATTTTTCCTCACGAAAATTCTTTTTTAAACTATTTATAGCAGATAGAAGTTTGATATATTTCTTGTTTAATTCATCAATTTCTGTTGAATGTTGTTTTAATACTATTTCGTGATTGTTAGCCTTTTTTATTGCTTGCTCAAGCTGAAATATACAATCTTTTAGCTCTTTGTGAATTCGTTTCATAGCCTTCTTTTGTTTTTTGCGTTTTTTTGATTTTTTTTCGTTATAAAAATTAAAAAACTCTTCGTCAAAATCCTTGCATGTGCTTTCATTATTTTCTTTATTATTAAAAATATTATTTGCGGTATCAAACCCGCAGAACTCATAATTATTATTCATATGAGTTTCCTCCTTATTTAATAGTCAAGCGCCTTTTATCTCGCTTGCTATAAAAATCATATCACGTTTTTAAATATGTCTTTAAGAGGAAAAACAAGGAAATTTTAAAAAATAAAAAAGCAGGCAAAAACCTGCTTCAAAACAAATTATTAATAATTGATTTGTCTATACAAATCTCTAAAATCCTTGATTTTTATTTCTTCAATATTTTTTTCAATTATATGTTGTCCTTTACCAATAAAGTCGTCAAAAAAATTGATTAGTGCATCAACTTCTTTAATATATAATTTGCGTTCGTCTATATTTTCTGTGGTTAAGTCGGCAGAAATCATATTTATAACCTTTCTGATTATATAATTACAACAATGTACAATGTCGTAAATATTCGCCGCATCAACGTTTTTGTAATCATACCGAGCAAGAATTTTATCATATCCGAGTACAATATAATCTTGATAGCGGTGGTCGCTATCTTGAAAATAGTTTATATGAGCAAAGATGTTTTTTTCTTTCTCTTTGGCGTCTTTGCTTATTTTTACGGATGATAATGCTTTTGCTATGTGATAATTCCTTTCAAAGTGGCAATTTACTTCCAATGCAAACAGGTTTAAAGTTCTGATAAATGCTCCTACATCTTTACATAGCTTTGAGAATTGCATATCATAATAAATGCCGCTGTTTTTATCCTTGATTTGAGAAAGATAATCAAATTCAAAATCAATATGAGAGAGGTTTTTGCTTTCAGAAAATTTTCCACGCCGTATCAGTGCTACTATAGAATATTTTTTAATAAACAGCAATTCTAAAAACGATTGATATGATAGCTCTTGTCCGTTTAGCTTATTTAATCTTTCTCCCTTTTCGTTATCATCAAAAAATTTATACAAGCCTTCAAAATCTGTGATAGTGTTTCTAAAAAAGCTTTTTGCAAATTTATCTTTTTCCGTTCTGAAGGTTTTATATTTATATATAGCATCATCATACTCTTTATTCTCTCGTTCTATAGAATATGATAATGTATTATTTATCCATTCACCTAATTCAGTAACAAGTTGTGAAGTACTGTTATTATCCAAACATATATTATTTTTAATATAAAATCTAATAGAGTGTTTTTCTGAAAATTCACGATACCAAACATACAAAATGAGCATAACACAATGCTTTATAATTTCGTCCTGTATATCAGTAACAGTATCAATAATTGCGGGTTTCCATTTTTCATCTATGGAACGCATTACGATAAGCGGCATGATCTGCTGTATGTATTCTTTAGATTTCCTGTAAATATAACTGTTTTGCATTTAATCACCTTCTTGCAAAATATTGTATCACAAAATCTATATTATATCAATTCGCATTATGCTGAAAATTGAGAAACCCAATTATAAAATACATTTTTGCTTACGCCAAGCCGCTTCATTGCTTCCTTTGCGGTTATTTGCTTATTTCTCCAAGCCATAAATATATCATTCCAATTATTCGGTAGTTCAGTCTTTGGTCTGCCGAGATGCTTTCCTTTGCCCTTTGCCGCGTCTATTCCCTCACGCTGCCTCTTGCGGATTGTTTCCCGCTCCTGCTCGGCTATTGTGCCAAGCACCTCAATGAGAATATTATTCACCATATCAAATACCCATTCCTGACCATCAGGTAAATCCATCATTGTTGTAGGTAGGTCTATAACTTTCAAGTGGATATTGTTATCCTTAAAATACTGCAATTCATTTTTAATATCCGCTTTGTTCCTTGATAGTCGGTCAAGAGATTTCACAATCAAAGTATCACCGCTTCGGAGCATTGTTGTTTTTAGTGCCTGATACCCTGTTCGTTCAAAATTCTTGCCACTTTCTTTGTCGCAAATTATTTCTCTGTCCGTTGCACCAAGATTTTTAAATGCTTCAATTTGCCTAGCAAGGTTCTGTTCCTTTGAGCTTACTCGTGCATAATAATATAGTCTGTTATCCATAAAGTCCCTCCATAATAAAAGTGTCCTAAAAGGTCAAAAGATTTCGGGACATATCCCAAAACTGATTTTAAACCTTTAAGGACACAAAATCGGCTCAATTTACATTATTTTTTCATTGTCCCTAAAGGT
>JALEIO010000223.1 GCA_022769845.1 Oscillospiraceae bacterium | reverse complement strand
TAAAGAACTTTTTTAGCAGTTTCAATAACTGTTTTTACAGGAACCTTACATACAACGATTTCAACTTGAACTTTCGGAAGAAGTGTAGCTTCGTTTATAACACCTCTGTAATACTCGGGTTTTCCTTTTTGAACTCCGCAGCCGAGAACGTGTGTTACCGTCATACCTGTAATACCAATATTCATCATTGCTGCTTTGAGTTTTTCAAATTTTTCCTGCTTCATAAGGATTTCAATTTTTGTCATTTTAACATCGCTGCCGATAGCTTTTGTATCACTGTCACTCTTAAGAACAACAGGAACAGCGTCATCAACGCTTGTGTTTCCTGTAACAGGAATATCAATGTCTGCACTGTAGCTGTCGATTGCAGGCATAAAGTCTGCATATGCACTCGGAAGACCATGCTCTGTTGCATCAAGACCTGTGATTTCTTCTTCTTCAGAAACTCTTAAGCCAACGGTAGCTTTAATTATATAGAAGGTAATTGTAATAGTAACCGCCGCAAAAGCCGCTACTGACAAAACGCCTAAAAGCTGCAATCCGAGAAGACCAAATCCGCCGCCGTAGAAAAGACCGGTAAGAGTAGAAGACGGAGCGGTAGGAGTTGCAAAAAGACCAACTGCGATTGTTCCCCATATACCGTTTAAGCAGTGAACTGCAACTGCGCCAACAGGGTCGTCAACATGGAGTTTGTAATCTAATAACCATACACCGAATACAACGAGTACACCTGCAACCGCACCGATTATGATAGAACCTAAAGCATCGGTAACGTCACAGCCGGCGGTTATTGCAACAAGTCCTGCCAAAGATGCGTTAAGACACATTGAAACATCAGGCTTGCCGTATTTTATCCAAGTGAAAATCATACATGCAACTGTTGCCACTGCCGGAGCTATTGTTGTTGTTACAAAAATTGAGCCTAACTGTTCAATGCTTGTAGCAGCCGCACCGTTGAAGCCGTACCAGCCGAGCCAAAGAATGAATACGCCGAGTGCACCTATTGTAAGGTTGTGACCGGGAAAAGCGTTAACCTTAACAACCTTGCCTTTTTTATCTTTTGTAAATTTGCCGATTCTGGGTCCGAGAATTTTTGCGCCGATTAAAGCTGAAATACCGCCAACCATATGTATTGCGCACGAACCTGCGAAATCGTGGAAACCGATTTGTGCAAGCCAGCCGCCGCCCCAAATCCAGTGAGCTTCAACAGGATAGATTAAAGCGGAAATTACTGCCGAATAAATACAGTATGAAAGGAATTTTGTTCTTTCTGCCATTGCACCGGAAACAATTGTAGCTGTGGTTGCGCAGAAAACAAGGTTGAATACAAAGTTTGACCAGTCAAAATCCTGATATGCTGTAAAAATGTCAAAACCGGGTTTACCGATTAAACCTACAATGTCTTCACCAAGCAAAAAGCTGAAGCCGATTATGATGAATACCACTGTGCCGATACAAAAATCCATAAGGTTTTTCATAATGATGTTGCCGGCATTTTTTGCTCTGGTAAATCCTGTTTCAACCATTGCAAATCCTGCCTGCATCCAAAATACCAACGCTGCTCCTATAAGAAACCAGACGCCGAAAATGTTGCTTGTTACAAATTCTTCTATTGCGCTTGTCATGTAAATGACCTCCCCTTACTGCCGTGTTACGGCTGAATATAGTTTTTTATCCTCGAGGCTTTTACGATAAAGGAGCGACCTTTACCAAAATAAAAAAGGCGCTACGGACTTTATATCCGTAGCGCCTTTGCTAACTTATAGGTGAATTATATCACTTTGATTTTTGACTGTCAATACTTTTTTTAAAAAAATGTTCATTTATTCCTTTTTTTATGTAACATTCTTCAAATTTCACCATTCAACACCAAATTTTTTGAGCAATTTGTTTAATTTTTCAATATCCTCATTTGACGTTTCGGGATAGTTTGCAAGACGAAAATCAAGATTTAATTTTTTATACTTTTCAATACATAGCTTTTTAAAAGGCAAAAACTCAATTTCTTTTACACAACTGTGCGTTTTTGCAATTTCAGCTATGTTTTTAATATTTTCGCCATCGTCGTTAAGCCCCTTTATTATAACCTGTCTTAACCTTGTGGGAATATTTCTTTTATTAAGATAATCAAGAAAGGTTAGGGGAGATGAAAGCGTGCATCCAACATAATTTCGGTATTTTTCGTCATCGGTGTATTTAATATCAAGCAGGCAGTAATCGGTATATTCAAGGACGTCTTTTACATCAGAATTTAAAATACAGCCGCTTGTGTCGAGGCAGGTATTTATGCCTTCTTTTTTGCAGAGCTTAAAAAGCTCGGCTGCAAATAAGGCTTGCATAAGCGGTTCGCCGCCCGATAAAGTGACACCTCCGCCCGATGAAAAATACTCTTTATATTGTAAAATTTTCTTTAAAACTTCATCCGCCGAAATTTCTTTTCCGCCGTTTAAATCCCAAGTTTCGGGATTGTGACAGCAAGCGCAGCGAAGAGGGCAGCCCTGCATAAAAACAACAAACCGCACTCCCGGCCCGTCAAGCGTACCGAAGGATTGAAATGAATTTACTTTTCCTATAATATTTTTTCCCATTACATTTCCTCATGGAAGGTTCGGCTTATAACCTCTCTCTGCTGCTCTTTGGAAAGCTTATGAAAGTTAACTGCGTAGCCTGAAACGCGTATTGTCAAATTAGGATACGCCGACGGGTCATTATAGGCTTTTATAAGTGTTTCGCGGTTTAAAACGTTTACGTTTATGTGGTGTGCTTTTTTCGCAAAATATCCGTCCAAAACCGATACAAGATTATGTATTCTTTCATCTTCATTACGTCCAAGCGTGTTTGGAGTAATTGAAAATGTATTTGAAATTCCGTCTCGGCAATCGTCATAAGAAAGCTTTGCAACCGAATTAAGCGACGCAAGAGCACCGTTTTCTTCACGGTTATGCATTGGATTTGCTCCCGGGGCAAACGGTGCACCTGATTTTCTTCCGTCGGGAGTTGATTGCGTGTGCTTGCCGTACATAACATTTGAGGTGATTGTAAGCACTGAAAGAGTATGTTCAGCATTGCGGTATGTAGGAGTTTTCCTTAATTTTTCAATCATTGTATGTGTAATTTCCTTGGCAATAAGGTCAACTCTGTCGTCATCATTGCCGAATTTAGGAAATTCACCTTCCGTTTCAAAATCGGTAATATATCCGTTTTCGTCAAATATAGGCTTAACGGAGGCATATTTTATTGCAGAAAGCGAATCGGCAATAACTGAAAGACCCGCAACTCCAAATGCCATAAATCTGTGAACATCAGTGTCGTGAAGCGCCATCTGCGATTTTTCGTATGCGTATTTATCGTGCATATAATGAATAACGTTCATTGTGTTTACATAAAGATTTGCAAGCCAGTCTGCATATTCTAAAAATCGTTTTGAAACCTTTTCATATTCAAGAACTTCATCTTGCATAACCTCTTTTTGAGGTCCGATATGAATTTTGCTTGCGGTATCAAATCCTCCGTTCAATGCAAGAAGCAAAAGCTTTGGAAGATTGCAGCGAGCGCCGAAAAACTGCATTTGCTTTCCGATTTTCATAGCAGAAACGCAGCAGGCAATAGCATAATCGTCACCGTATATCGGGCGCATAACATCATCATTTTCGTATTGAATTGAATCGGTGTCGCACGATACCTTTGCACAGAATTTTTTAAAGCCTTCGGGCAGATTTTTTGACCACAAAACTGTAAGATTAGGTTCAGGAGATGAGCCGAGTGTATAAAGCGTGTTAAGTATGCGGAAGCTGCTTTTGGTAACCAGCGTGCGACCGTCTTCGCCCATTCCGCCGACACTTTCGGTTATCCACATCGGGTCGCCGCCGAAAAGCTCGTTGTATTCGGGAGTTCGTAAATGCCGTGCAATGCGAAGCTTCATAACAAAATCGTCAATAAGCTCCTGCGCCGTTTCTTCAGTTAAAATACCGTTTTTTATATCGCGCTCAATGTAAATATCAAAAAATGTGCTTACTCTGCCAAGCGACATTGCCGCACCGTTCTGTTCTTTTATGGCCGCAAGATATGCAAAATATGTCCACTGTATTGCCTCGTGCGCATTTTTTGCGGGCTCGCTTATGTCATAACCGTACATTTTTGCCATATCTTTCATATAGCCCAAAAATTTAATTTGCTTGAAAAGCTCCTCGGAAAGGCGGATTGTTTCGGCATCAAAGTTCTTTTGCGCCAATGTTTTTTTGTCATTTTCTTTTTCGGCAATAAGCCTGTCAATTCCGTAGAGCGCAACGCGGCGGTAATCTCCGATAATTCTTCCTCTGCCGTATGCGTCGGGAAGACCTGTTATAATGTGGCTGTGGCGTGCTGCGCGCATTTCATCGGTATATGCGGAAAAAACCCCGTCATTGTGAGTTGTTTTATATTTAAATTCGTCCTCAATTTTGTCACTTAATTTATAACCGTACGCCAAGCAAGCCTGACGCGCCATTCGTATTCCGCCAAACGGATTAACGCCTCTTTTAAGCGGATAGTCGGTTTGCATACCGACAATAAGTTCGTTGTCCTTGTCGATATAGCCTGCTTTATAACTTGTAAGAGATGATACTGTTTCGGTGTCAATATCCAATACGCCGCCGTTTTCACGCTCCTTCGAAAAAAGCTCATTAAGCTTTTCCATAAGCGCATCGGTACGCTTTGTTGAGCCGCTTAAAAAGTCTGCGCCGCCTGTATATTCCTTATAATTTTTTTGAATAAAATCTCTAACATCAATTTCCGATTCCCATTTGCCGCCGATAAAGTTTTGGTGGTTTTTGTGCATAAAAATTCTCCTTCCGATGTCAAAAAATGTAATGGTATGTTGTAATGATACTATATATTGTATGTTTTGTCAACCATATATTCTATATTTAGTAAAAATAGACAAAAAAATAAGCCGAGATAAAATCGGCTTTAAAATCTTTGACGGCTTTTTGCATAATTAAGATTTTTATGTGTATATATAATCGCGTTTCGGCAATTTTCAGAATACAAACTGCACCGGCAACATATAGCAAATTGTGCCGCACGAAACGCTTAAAAGCATTATGTAAGCTCTAAAAAGCAAAACACTTCAAAAATCGGAACGGTGTAGGGGAATGCTGCAAAAAATTTATTTTATTGTATTTTGCCGACTGCATTATAAATTACCCGAAAACGTATTATTCCAAAACAAGATGAACAGGCAGCCCGTTTTTCGTAATAATTTTTTCTTCGCCCATAATAAGCGGACGTGCATAGTCAATAAACGCTTTTGTAACATCGTTTCCGCGTGCGTTTATAAAGTCATTGGGCATTTTCTTTTCTTTGTTTGCAATAAGCTTTATATCCATAGAACCAATTTCAATTTTGTAATTATCGGCGTCTGCACGTTTAAAAATCATCATTTCACCGCTTACGCCGCCCATAGCATACGTAACCGCTTTTTTGCCGATTTTAAACGATTCGTCAAGGTCGGTTTTTGATGGGAAATGCGATGCCGCACGCTGCAAAACGTTTATTTCAACGCTTCTGCATTTGCAGCCAATTTCTTTTTTTACAATGTTTTCAAGCGTTTTTGCCGCGCCGCCGAGCTGCGCATGCCCGAATTTGTCATTTTCAAATATGTCCGACGCCGCAGCTATGTATACGCCGTCTTTATTTTTTATACCCTCGGATACTGCGACAATAACATTTTTACGCTGTGCGATTTTTGCTTTTACATCATTTAAAAAATTAATTAAATCGAATGGATGTTCGGGAAGGTAAATAAGGTCGGGCGCGCAAAGCTTTTCACATCTTGCAAGCGCTGCTGCCGCTGTGAGAAAACCGGCGTTTCTTCCCATAATTTCAACAATGGTTACACTGTCTACAAGGTAGCAGTAAGCATCGCGGGCAATTTCTGCAACCGACGTCGCAACGTATTTTGCCGCGCTGCCAAATCCGGGGCAGTGGTCTGTTCCGTAAAGGTCATTGTCTATGGTTTTTGGTATGCCCATAACCGTAACGCCTTTGTTAAATTTTTTCGAATAATCGTTAAGCTTCATAACGGTATCCATAGAATCGTTGCCGCCGATATAGAAAAAATATGTTATATTATGCTTTTTTAATACATCAAAAACCTTTTCGTAAACGTCAGTTTCTTCGTTTAAATCAGGCATTTTAAATCGGCACGAACCAAGATATGACGATGGAGTTAATTTTAAAAGCTTTAAATTTTCCCTGTTGTCAAAAATGCTGTTTAGAACCTTTAAATTGTCGCTTAAAATACCGTTAATTCCATTTATCATTCCATAAATTTTGTCAATTTTTTTTGACTTTGCAAGTGCGTCTATAACTCCTGCAAGAGTTGCGTTTATAGCGCAGGTCGGACCGCCCGACTGACCTATGACTGCGTTTGATATTGTCACAATAAAACCTCCGTAAAAATTTATGCGAATATTATATCACTTTTTGCTGCAGTTTGTCAACTTGCATAATCCTCTATTATATGCGCAAGTTCAATTTTTGAATTTACCTTGACGCCTCGCATAAATTCCTCTTTATCGGATTTTCGCATTTGCGACACATTAATATCGAGTGTTTCCGTAAAAGTTTTTTCTCCGTTTTTAACTTCATACACTGTTAAAACGTCATTTTCACACACAATAAGATAATAATTTTCTGCTAAATTGTCTTCTTTTGTACTAATATTTTGTATAGCGGAATTTTCTTTGATTTCGCTTTTTGTAACCTCGGGTTGCGGTTTTTGCATTTCGCTCGGCTTGAATTTTATTGAGCAATATACAAACGCTGCGCTCCATACTATCAAAAACACTCCGATTACCGCTGAACAAATGGTATAATAGAGTTTTTTATTCATATTTTATCCCTTCAAGCATATCTTATTTATTGATATTTTTTGCATAAAATAAAAAATTATACATAACATTTGGCATAAAAGTATTGAAAAATATACAAAATTATGTTATACTCACTTCATATAGGTTTTCGGGAGGATAATTTATGGTTAATCCTAATTTTGAGTTCGACAAAAGCGCAAAGAGAAATGCAGCGGTGGCAATTGTGCTGATTATACTGCTTGCGGCAGCGGTTTTGACTTTCGGATTGTATGTAAAATACATTTCGATAAGTGAAATCGGCGCAAAATACGTTAGTGTGTTTTTTACAAATTTAAGCGTTAAGGCAATAGCGCACATTACGAGCTTTCTTTTGATTTTTGTACTTTTTTATGTATCAACCTTTGCGGTTGATAAGATAAGCCGTCCTATTGACGGCATTTTGTCAAAATGGCTTAAAAGCGTTTGGGTAAAGATAATTTTAAGCGTAATTCTGTCTGTCTTTGCAAGTGCTTATGTAAGCGAAACCATATACGAAACCTATCTTCTTTTTGCACACAGCAAGGAATTCGGAATACTCGACCCGTTTTTCGGAAAGGATATTGGGTATTACATATTTACCCGTCCTTTTCTTGCTTCGCTTGTAAACAGCGTTCTGTCGGTGTGGCTGGTGGTTACGCTGTATTGCTTTGTGCTTTATATCATAAATTTTTCTGTTAACGAAACTATGGATTTGCGATGCCTTACAAAGGACAAAGCAACAGTTATCCATAATATAGTCAATGTTGTAATATATTTTACTCTTAAGGCTTTTACCTATAAATTTAAGTCGCAGGAGATTTTGTATTCAGAATTTGCAGGTGTTGCGGGCGCAGGATATACCGATATTTATGTGTGGTTTAATTTTTACAAGGTTGCGCCGTTTTTGCTTTTAGCGATTGTCGCACTTTCCATTGTGTTTTTGTCAAGAGCAAAATATAAGCCTATGATTATTACGGTCGCTGTTTATCCTGCGACTCTTATAGCGGTTTCTCTCATTTCGCTTTATGTGCAGAAATTTGTTGTTGACCCAAACGAATTTACCAAGGAAAAACCTTATCTTTCATATAATCTTGAATTTACAAAGCAGGCATACAACATAAATGAAGTTATAACCGCAGAATTTTCGTCGGATAACAATCTTACGGCACAGGATATTGAGGATAACAAAGAAGTTTTGAACAATGTAAGAATTACTGATTTTAATTCCACACTTACTGCATATAACGCACTTCAGGGAATAAGGGATTTTTACACGTTTTTTGATATTGATATTACAAAGTATAATATTAACGGCACTCCGACGCTTGTTATGACTGCGCCGAGAGAAATCAGCCAAAGTAAGCTTAAAGAAAGCAATCAGAATTATACCAACAGAATTTTCAGATACACGCACGGCTTTGGTGCGGTTATGAGTCCTTTAAATAAGGTGACCGGCGAAGGTCAGCCTGAATTTTTGGTCAGCAATATTCCGCCCGTTTCAAAAAACGGCGCGCCTAAAATAAGACAGCCGAGGGTTTATTACGGCGAAACTGCTGATAAGGACAATTACGCGATTGTCAACACTTCAATAAAAGAAATAGACTATCTTGAAGGAGCGTCCGACAAGGAGTTTGCGTATGACGGAAACGGCGGTTTAAAGCTTAATTTCTTGAACAAAATTATTTTTGCGCTGGATAAATTCGACTATCATATTTTGGCGTCAAATTATATTACAAAAGACAGTAAAATTCTTATAAACCGCAATGTTGCGGACAGAGTGCGAAAGGCTGTGCCTTTTTTGACGTTTGACGCAGATCCGTATTTGGTGGTGGATTCAAACGGAAATTTAAAGTGGATTTTGGACGGATATACCACATCGGAGTATTATCCGTATTCGCAGACGTATAACGGAATTAACTATATAAGAAACTCGGTCAAGGCAGTTGTGGACGCATACAACGGTGATGTAAACGTATATCTTATTGACCGCAACGACCCGATTATCAAATGCTATATGGATATTTATCCCGGTGTGATTTTGGATGAAGAATTTCCCGAGGATTTAAAGGAGCATATTATTTATCCCGAATATCTTTTCAAAATTCAGTCACAGGTCTACGGTAAATATCACGTCGACAGCGAAAATTCGTTTTACAACCGTTCTGATGAATGGGTGTTTGCGACTGAAAAATACTTTAATGAGACAAAAAGTATTGCGCCGTATTATAATCTTTTGAAAATTGACGAATTTCCCGAAAGCGACTGCAATTTTGTGCTTATGATACCATATACCCTAAACGGCAAGGAAAATATGACCTCATGGCTTGCGGCAAGCTGCGATTACACAAATTACGGGCAGATGGTGTGCTACCGTTTTCCTAAAGGAAAAAATATATACGGAACTCAGCAGATTGAGTCGCGCATTGACAACGACCCGACCATTTCAAAAGAGCTTACTCTGTGGAGTCAGGGCGGTTCAAGCGTTATCCGCGGCAACACTCTGGTTGTGCCCATTAAAAATTCGCTTCTTTATATAGAGCCGATTTACATTACCTCGTCTGCTGCAGAGGGCGGAATACCTGAACTTAAAAAGGTTATATTGTCCTATGACGATAAGGTGGTTATGGAGGATAATCTCGGCGAATGTCTAAAGGCAATTTTTAACGTTTCCGGTGATATAACCGAGCCTGAAGGCGCATACAAAGGCAACAGTTATAACATTTCGGACGAAAAGCTAAATTCGATTATTGCCCGCCTTGTTGAAAATTATGACGGATTAAGCATTGCGAGCAAGGATGGCAATTGGGTTGCGTTCGGCGAAAAAATGTCGGAACTTGCAAAAACGATAAATGAACTTGAAAATTATAACGGAAATACAGTATCGGAAGATAATAATGAAAACAGTGAAAATTAATATTTAATGGCTTAAGGGACGGTTTTCAAATCGTCCCGATTTGCATTGAAATAATTTTTGCAAAATGGCAGAAAGTCGTTGCGGGTGACTGATTTTTTATAAAATAAAAAATCGGAACAAGCAAAGCTTGTCCCACAGAAATATCAATATAAAAAATAATTGCCACATATAAAATAACGTGAAAAGTTGGTAGCGCAAGCGGAGGCGTAATGTGAGCGTTTACAAGCACATAGCCGCAGCAAGCGAGACTTTTCACGTAAGAGGAGTGACAGTGGAGCGGGTGACTGATTTTTTATAAAATAAAAAATCGGAACAAGCAAAGCTTGTCCCGACGTGGCTGGGATAGCAGGACTCGAACCTACGGAATGTCGGAATCAGAATCCGATGCCTTACCAACTTGGCTATATCCCAATGCGCTACAAATGGTATTATATAACAAAGAAATTCAAATGTCAAGCATAAATTTAATAAATTTTAAAAAAATTTGTAACCTTTTTTTAATTATTTTGTGTTAAAATATAAAATGGTATTCATAAAATATAAAAATAATCATAAAAACAAGATCAAATTTTTTGCCGGGGGTGCAAAATGAAGCAAAAGAATAGAAACGGCGGGGCGAAAAAAACTTTTAAAATTATTCTTATTTCGTTTGTTACAATTGCCGTTATGTCAGCGTGTATATTTTTTATTTGGCTTACAACGGGTGTTGATTTCGGTATGGTAGACACTGTTAAAAACATCACGCTTAAAATAAATACTACGGTATACACCACCGATAAAGACGGAAAAAGCGAGGTTTACGAGCAGGTTGTCGCGAGTGAAAACCGCGTATGGGTAGGCATTGAAGATATTCCGCAGGAAATGCAGAACGCTATTGTGGCAATAGAGGACGAGCGTTTTTATAAGCATAAGGGCGTTGATATAAAACGAACGCTCGGCGCGGTGTGGGGTGAGCTTACGGGCGGTTCGGACTACGGCGGCAGTACGCTTACACAGCAGCTTGTAAAAAACATAACGGGTGACAGAGAGCGAACAAAAGCCCGTAAGGTGCGCGAAATTTTCAGGGCACTTGAGCTTGAAAAAACCTTGGACAAATCCGAAATTTTGGAGCTTTATCTTAATACCGTTTATTTTGGTCAGGGGTGCTACGGCGTCGAAACGGCGTCCAACAAGTATTTCGGTAAAAGCGTAAAAGAGCTTACACTTGCAGAGTGTGCGTCCATTGCGGGAATTACACAGTACCCTTCGTTGTATGAACCTATAGAAAATCCTGAAGAAAACGAAAAGAAAAGGCGCCTCGTGCTTGATAAAATGGAGGAGCTTGGGTTTATAACCGATGTTGAACACGACGAGGCATATAATACCGAACTTGTTTTCAGCGAAAACAATATTGATACCACAAATACAAAAAATTCGTATTTTGTTGAGAAGGTTATAAGTGACGTAATAACCGATTTGACCGAAAAAGCCGGCTATAATAAATCTATCGCTACGCAGATGGTTTACGGAGGCGGCCTCAAAATTTACTCAACCGTTGATGTAAAGGTTCAAAAAGCAATGGAAGAGGTTTACGAAAACGAAAGCAGTTTTCCAAAAACTTCAGGAGATGTAAAGCCCGAGTCGGCGATGGTTATATCAGACCCATATACGGGCGAAGTTAAAGGAATTGTAGGCGGCAGAGGTAAAAAAAGCGGCAATCTTGTTTTAAACCGCGCAACTCAGTCTCCTCGTCAGCCGGGGTCGTCGATAAAACCGCTTGCGGTTTACGGACCTGCAATAGATACCGGCAAGGTTACGCAGTACACTGTTATCAGTGACGAGCCGATAAATATAAACGGATGGACGCCGAAAAACTATGACGGTACGTTTGAAGGCTCTATGACGGTAATGCGAGCGCTGCAAAAATCGCAGAATATTCCTGCAATAAATATTTTGCAGAAGGTCGGAATTGATAAATCATTTGAATATCTTTCGCAGAAAATGCATTTTTCTAATCTGGATGAGGTTAACGACCGAAATTTGCCCGCGCTTGCGCTCGGCGGTATGAGCAAAGGCGTTACGGTATATGAAATGGCGGCGGCATATTCTGTATTCCCCAATAAAGGCGTTTACAATAAACCTAAAACATATACTAAAGTTACCGATGCAAACGGCAAGGTAATTCTGGAGGCGTCCGATTCGTCCAATGTGGTATTTTCGGAAAACGCGGCGTATATAATGCGCAATCTTTTGAAAAACGTTGTTGACCACGGAACAGGCTACGGCGCTAAAATTTCGGGTATTGACACAGCCGGAAAAACCGGTACTGCCGACAATGATTTTGATAAATGGTTTGCCGGATTTACTCCGTATTACTGCGGTGTAGTATGGTTTGGCTATGACGTGCCTCAAAAAATTTCGGCCGGCGGAAATCCTGCGCTTAAAATGTGGAAACAGGTTATGGATAAGGTTCATAAGGGGCTTGACGCAAAAACTTTTGATAAACCGTCAAAATCCTCCGCAACTGCACTTTGTACCCAAAGCCGCAAGCTTGCAACGGGACAATGTAAGGTTTATTACGAGTATTTCAGCAAAGGAAGTGCGCCTACGGTTTATTGCAATCCATCGGTAGACCACCATAAAGATAGCGATGAAAACTTTGAACTGCCTGTTGATGAAAACGGACAGGAGGGCGGTACTGTAAATCCTCCGGTTACTGATGGAAACACTTCGCCTTCTTCAACGTCGGAAAATTCAAATCAAACTTCGCAGGGGCAAAATACGCCGTCACAGCCTTCAATTCCGCCTGCAAACAATAATCAGCCTACTGTAAATTTGGATTAACGGTGATAATATGAAGCTTTCGATAAAAAACCAATTTGACAGCGAAAATGTTTCAATGCGATTTTTGGAGCAAAATGATATATGCTTGCACAGTCACGACTTTTTTGAGTTTGTATATGTTGTTTCGGGCAGTATTCTGCACACGCTTAACGGAACAAATCGGCGTCTTGAAAGGGGCGATTACTTTTTTATAGATATCGGTGACGAGCACTGTTATTCAGCAAAAAGGTACGGTAATGCAAATATTATAAACTGCCTTTTTTTACCGACTTTTATTGACGGCTCACTTGTAGGTGTTAAAAAGTTTTCAAATCTTATGTCAAATTATCTTATAAAGCTCGGCAATGCGCCCCTTAAGTCAAAACCATCCGGTGTTATTTATCACGATAACGACGGATATGTGGGCAGAATTTATGAAAAAATGCTTTTTGAATTTAACGCAAAGCAAACAGGATATGAAGAAATAATCAGATGTTATCTTATTGAAATTATAATTCTTACCGTGCGAAAGGTGCTTGAATCGAGCACGGGAAATAAAGAAATACGCATTTCCGACAAAATTATTGCGTATATTGACAATCATTATTCCGAGAATGTAACACTTGAATATCTCGCGGAAAAATATAATTATTCCGAATCGTATTTGAGCAGGATTTTTAAAGATGAAACGGGTCAAAGCTTTGTAAAATATATGCAAAAGGTACGGATTGAACATAGCTGCCGCCTTTTGGCAAATACAGATAAGTCGGTTTATGACATTATGTGCGGCGTCGGCTACCGCGATATAAAATTTTTTACAAAAATATTTAAAGAAAGCATTGGCACAACTCCTGCCGAATTTAGAAAAAGAATAAAAAATGACCATATAAATTAAAAAAACACCCCCTTTATGTTCAAGTATGCTGAATGTATAATAGCATTAAAGGAGGGTGTTTTTATGTTATACAGTAAAAAAGCTGAAAAAAATTTATCAAAAGAGCTTTTTGAAAATCCAACGTGCGAATACCGCGGCGCGCCGTTCTGGGCGTGGAATACGACGCTGAAAGAAGACGAATTGCTAAAACAGATTGACATTTTTAAAGAAATGGGCTTCGGCGGATTTCATATGCATTCGCGTGTAGGTTTGGAGAGCATATATCTCGGCGAGCATTTTATGAATATGATAAAAAAATGCGTCGATAAGGCGAAAGATAACGATATGAAGGCATATCTTTATGACGAGGACAGATGGCCGTCGGGAACAGCGGGCGGATATGTTACAAAGGAAAAAAAATATCGAAGAAAATCGGCGGTTTTTTCAAAAGATATGCCGTGTGACATTCTTTCTAAAGAAGAAGCGCTTGAAAAAGGAGAGCCGTATTTTCTTGCCGCTTATGATATTATTCTTGACAATGAAGGGTATCTTTTAAGTTATAGGCGTATTGGCATAAACGATAAAGCCGAGGGTGAAAAACGTTATCTTTATGTGCATTTTGCCGCTGAATGTGAATGGTTTAACAACCAGGCGGCAGTTGATACTATGGATAAAGATGCAATTAAAAAATTTCTTGATATAACATTTGACGCATATACAAGCAAAGTAGGGGAAGAATTCGGAAAAACCATACCGTCAATTTTTACGGACGAACCGTGCAGTTCGCCTTCCTGGAGCGGATTTAAACGAAAATTTTCCAACACATTTTCGCTTCCGTGCGAGAAGACTGACATTGACCTTCTTATTTCGTGGAGCACCCGATTTGAAGAAGAATTTGAAAAAATGTGCGGTTACGATATTCTTGACCGTTTTCCGGAAATGGTATTTCAGAACAGAAAAAAATCCTATAAAGTAAGGTATGATTATTTTAATTGCCGAAGCGAGCTGTTTGTCTCATCGTTTGCCGACCAATATAAAAAGAGATGTGATGAAAATAACATTGCCTTTACGGGTCATATAATGTACGAAGACTTTATCAATATGCAAACGCGATTTGTTGCTGAAACAATGCGTTTTTACCGTTCGTTTACAATACCCGGCATTGATATGCTCGGCGTAAATTTGAAATTTCAAACCGCAAAACAGGCTCAGTCTATGAAAAATCAGTACGGCAGAGAGGGAATGTTATCCGAGCTTTACGGTGTGACTAACTGGGATTTTGATTTTAGAAATCACAAACTTCACGGCGACTGGCAGGCGGCGCTCGGCGTAACGCTGCGCGTTCCTCATTTGGCGTGGCTTTCAATGCGCGGCGAGGGCAAGCGCGATTATCCTGCGTCAATAAATTATCAGTCACCGTGGTATAAGGAATACTCGCTTGTTGAAAATCATTTTGCCCGTCTTAATACTGCTCTTACGCGCGGTAAACCGATTGTAAGAGTTGCAGTAATTCACCCGGTTGAAAGCTTTTGGGTAAACTGCGGCCCCGACACCAAAACCCAGCTTATCCGCGACTGTATTGACGATGATTTTCTCAAAATTGTAAATATTCTTCTAAAAAACAATATAGATTTTGACTTTGTATGCGAGGCAGAGCTTCCAAATCTTTGCAAAAAGGCGGAAAAACCTTTGCAGGTTGGAGAAATGGCATATGATGTGGTTGTTCTTCCCAATCTTTACGGCATTCGAGGGACAACTCTTAAAATTTTGCAGGATTTTATATCCTGCGGCGGAAAGGTTGTAAATGCAGGACGTATGCCTGAATATGTTGACGGTAATTTTGATGAAAATGCCGAAAAAATGCTTTGCGGATGCGAAAAGGTTACATTCGACGAGGCAGGAATTATTCCGGCATTGGAAAGCTTCAGAGAAGTTAAAATTGATATTTTTTCTGTAAGTGACAACGGAGGGGTTAGCGCAGAAAAAACAAGTTTTGACAATTTTTATATATACAATTTGCGCAGCGACGGAAATGCAAAATGGCTTTTTATTGCGCGCGGCGTAAAAGACGATTTTGACATTTGCTTTGCAAAAAAACTTAAAATTACAGTAAACGGCGAATATAAACCTACTGTTTACAATACGGTAAACGGCGAAATTTTTGATATTCCGTACAAAATTGAAAACGGTAAAACTGTGTGCGAGCATACATTATATGCGAGCGACAGCCTGCTTTTAAAGTATGAAAAAACCGATGTCTTGCGCGTTGACGCAGATGAAAAGCACAAAGAAAAGCTGTATTCGTTCAATCTTACCGATGCGGTGGATTACACTCTTTGTGAGCCTAATATTTATCTTGCCGACAGGTTTGACGCATATTTTGACGGCGAGCTCGTAGCGAAAAATACAGAAATTTTAAAGGCAGACAATATAATAAGGGCAAAGGCAGGATACCCAAAAAGAGGCGGAAGTTTTGCTCAGCCCTGGTCAACCGAGCCTGACGGAAAAGTGTTCAAGGTTAAGCTTATACATACTTTTGAGAGTGAAATTGAGGTTGAAAACGCTTATTTTGCAACAGAAGAATGGGGAAAAATTATATTTAACGGTAAAGTAATTGACAAAAATGAGAAAGGATATTACGTTGACCGCGACATCAAAAAATATAGCCTCGGAAAGATTAAAAAAGGCATAAATACCATTGAAATCAATCTTGAATATACTCGCCGAACAAATCTTGAGTCGTGCTATATTCTGGGGGATTTTGGTGTTGAGGTTCACGGTGCAAACGCAAAAATTGTAAATCGTGCCAATAAAATTTTCTTTGATACAATTACAAATCAAACCTTGCCTTTTTACGGTGGAAATCTCATTTACAAGACAGAGATTGATATAAAAAATGACTGTGACCTTAAAATCCGTGCGCATAAATACCGCGGAGCGCTTGTGAAGGTTAAGTTTGACGGAAAAGAAGCCGGAAACATAACATTTGCGCCATATTCTGCTTATATTAATGACGTAAAGTGTGGTAAACATATTGTTGAATTTGAGTTTTTCGGCAATCGTTACAACACATTCGGCTCACTTCATCGAACGGGTGAAAATACCGAAACGTGCGGACCTTCAGCTTATCGTGCAGAAAACGACTGGTGGAGCGATGAATTTAAGCTTCGTAATACGGGAATTTTAAAAGCGCCCGAAATTTCGGTTTATGAAAAGTAAATAAACAGTGTTAAAAACGGGCTGAATTCAGTCCGTTTTTGCTATACATAAATGCTTAAATTTCAACGGCATAAATACTTATATTATAAATTATGAAAAAATATTTTGTGAATGGCAAATTTTGTTAAAAATTTAATACAAAATGTTAAAAAATAAGGATTGATTTTGCCGAATTTATATGTTAAGATTGTGTCAAAATATAAAAAGAGGGTGGGAATAATTTATGAAAAAATTAATTTCAATGCTAATTGTGCTTTCAATCATTATTTCAGTGTTTTCTGCAGTCGTATATGCTAATGCTGATGAAAATGCCGAAAAGCTTTTTACAGTTGTAAGTATGGCATATTCTGAAGGCGAAGAGCTTTTTAGAAACGATTATAACTCATATTCACGTCTTTGCGCACGTTTTGCGGACGATAAAACGCCTATTGCACTGTCAATGTATTATGACGGCAGAATGTTTGCTACAATTCCCGCAAGCGAGGCGAACCGCGAAATCGAGGCGTTTATCGGTGATGAAATTAACTTTACCGATTATAATGATGAAAATTCGTTTGATTATTACTATCTTAAACAGCTTTCGGTATGCGGCGTTGTAGCAGGCGATGAAGAAGGCAGGGCAAATCCGCACAGTGAAATCACAAGAGCCGAAGCAACAGCTATGGTTATGAGGTTTTTGGGGCTTTCTGTTATCGACGGTGCAAAGAGCAATTTCGATGATGTAAAAAACGGCGACTGGTTCTGTGATGTTGTTTCGTCTGCTAACAAATACGGCATTGTTAAAGGTGATTCCGACAAAACCTTCTCGCCTGAAAGAAGCATTTCAAGAGAAGAATTTGCGGTTATGGCGGCAAGGGCAATTTATCTTGCAAATCTTGTGCCCGAAGATGAAAACGCAAGCTATGATATGCTCAAAAATTACAGATACGTTGCGCCAAAAGACGTTGACAGCATTTCAGAGTGGGCTGTTTCGGCATATTGCACACTTTTGAACTATATGACGCGCGATTATGCCGAAAGCGATGAGCTTGATGCAGAGGGTATTCCCGAAATGATTGAGTATTATAACCCTCAAAAGAATATAACAAGATTTGAAGTATCGGAAATTTTGATAAGAATTAAGGAATGTTATCAGTTTTATCCGTCCGAGGCGGCAGCAAAATACGGATTTGATAAAGAAATGCCGATAATTGACGGCTCAACCTCCACATATCCGTTCACCGAAGCGGTTTATTCCAATCTTTTCTCAAACGGTTATATGTATCCGACAAAGCCTGCGAAACATTCAAAGAGCCACGCTTCGTACGAAAGACTTATAAACGGCGAGGTTGATATGATTTTTGCGTCGGTTTATCCCGCAAGTGATATTGTGGAGCTTGCCAAAGAAAAAGGCGTTGAAATTGAGCTTGTTCCAATTGCGTATGACGCTATGATTTTCTTTACAAATATTGAAAACAGTGCGTCAAACCTCACAAGCGAGGATATTACAAACATTTATGTGGATAATAAATATACAAACTGGAATGAAATAGGCGGTCCTGACGCGCTTTTGTATCCTTATTGCCGTAACAATGACAGCGGCAGTCACGCGCAGATGGAAAGACATTTTCTAAACGGTAAAGAAATAAACGAGAAAATCAGAAATGAAACCACCTCGATTTCTATGTCTAACGTTCTTACAGATGTAATGGGTGCAAAAACCGACAATCCTGTCGGCTACGGTTTGGGCTACAGTATTTATTATTATTTTAACAATATGGATTTGTTCTATGACACATCAGAAACGTTAAAGCTTCTTTCGATTGACGGTGTTTATCCTACGGATGAAACCATTGCAGACGGAACCTATCCGCTTTCAAATAACACATACATTGCCTATATTAAAAATTCAAAAGGTGCTCCAAAAGCGGAAAAAATGGCGGAATTTATGCTCACCGATTTTGGTCAGTATTGTGTTGTCCAGGCAGGCTTCGGACCGCTGAAACCGGTAAATAACGATAATAATTAAGGTGATTTTCAGTGAAAAGCAAAAAAACATTATTTTTAACATTTGTGGGTGCAGTTCTGGCGGCTTTTGCCGTCAGCTGCCTTTTTTTGCCCAATAAGGTTGTAAACGGCGGTGTATCGGG
>JALEIO010000078.1 GCA_022769845.1 Oscillospiraceae bacterium | reverse complement strand
GAAGCGGCAATGAAGCGGCTTACGGAGAAACAATGCAGGTGTTTTTCGATTATGACAATGAGAGAAATACATATTTGCTTAAGGATTATTCCGTAAAGTGGAAAATCGGAGATACAGTTGTTGGAGAAGGAAAAGAATATGTTATAACCGAGGCAGACTGTGCAAGAAAAAGCTATATAACAGATTCGGAAACAAGAACTATCAGTGCTGATGTTACTTTTGAAAAGGAAAATGGAACAAAGGTTACGGTTACGTTTGACGGTGTATCCTTCCCGACATGGGAAATGCCCAGAAGAGCGGGTGTGCATCCTGTCGACAAGGTATCTCCCGTAAAAAAATCTGTATCGGCAGCTGATGAATTTGTTCTGGATGGAAAACGTTTTACATTAGTCAAGGATTTTGACAATGATACATCAACATATTTTATTGCGGCAAGTCAGGGAATATGCACACACAATGGCGGAAACAGTGTTATAATGAATAGCGATTCGTCAGGAAATCTTTCAAATTGGCTGAACAACGGTTTTCTTTCGCAACTTCCTTCAGGGATGGTAACATATATGGATAAAGAGCACTTATGGAGTACGGAAGGCGCAGCTCTTGCGGGAATTACAGATACATATTGCTTTAAGGCAGGAGTTGCGGTTCCGTCTGCGGCAGAGTTTATCAGATACAACAGCACACTGGCATATGACATCGGCTCAACCTACTGGCTGAGAACAGCCTCCAATCAGGCAGAGGCACGTTTAATGAAAATTGAACAAATAGATACTAAAAACAATACAGACACACAAGTAAAAATTGTCCCTAATGGATTGAACGATACCTCACCTTACATACGTCCGGTATTTTATCTTAACAGAGATTTCTTCAAAAACGTAGCTATTGACTTAAATGAAGCGGGCGATAATGTTTTGGCGGTTATGCGCAAAAACTACTTAATTGAGGATTTGAGCAATTTGTATGATGTGGCAGTATTGAGAGAAAAAGGCTTTGAAAGCATTTTTGACCTTACTGTAAAGCTTACTGACAAAAATGGCGAAGAGCTTACAAATTCTGCTGAAACAAATTATGTGAATGCTGAATTTAGTGTAATTAATAACAGAACAGAGGATTTTGATGCATATATTTATCTTGCTGTATATGACGCAAATAACACTCTTACGGGAGTTAAATGCGGCGAGCTGTCAGCAGCGGCAAACGGTTCTCACATTACAAAAAATCTGTTCCTTGACCTTGAAAGTATAGACCATACACAGATAAAGGCATTTGTATGGGGGAAAAATCTGTGCCCGATACAGAGCAAGGTTTTAGGCCCGGTCAGCACACCTGCGGCGGAGGCAACTATTTCTTCAGAAAGTCGTGGTAATAATTTTTTAGAATAGAGCCAACTGCTTTAACTGTAAATACCGACGGTGGATATTTTTCATACGAGGTAACAAATTTCTTTGGAAGCATCGTGGCTGAAGGGAGCATTCCCGGCGGAAAAGAAACAGTTGTGCTTGACTTTTCCGCCTTGCCCCAAGGCTATTATGAGCTGAATATCAGCAGTAAGAGTGCGGACGGACCTATACAACAGTTGGCAAAAACATCATTTTCTGTTTTGGACGATTTTGAATTTTCTTCATGGGAAACCTCGCCTTTTGGCATAAATCTTCATCTTGCACGCGGATATCAGGGAACGGGATGGACTCATGATTTACTGAAAGAGGCATATGCTATAGGCGCGGTTAATGTGCGTGACGGTACGAATTGGGAAACGGTAGAGAAAGAAAAAGGTAAATATGAGTTCGGCGGCTGGGGAACTGTAAGCGGCTTTGGAATAGGGCAGTTTATTCGTGATAAAAATATGAATTATCTCTATGTTACCGGATATACAAACCCAAACTATGACAATAATTCCACTCCATATACAGATGAAGGCAGAGCAGGATATGCAGCATATTCAAAGGCTGCGTTTGACAATTCATTTATGCCGCTGTATTGTCAGGAAATGTATAACGAATGGTATGGAATGGGAAATAAAGGGTCTATTCCCGACGAGGATAAAAACAATCCTAAAACTTATGTGAAATTAACAAATGCAATTTATCAGGCCGTCAGCAAGGAGGAATATCCGCAGTCAATGCTTTTCGGGGCATTTAGCGGAGATATATGGAATACGAGAGTAATTGAAAACGGAATTATAAACTCCATGGACGGCGCGGCAATTCATATTTATCCTCCTTATTATGATGATTATTGGGATGCGGAATATAATGCGGATAATAAAAAGCCTGAAAACGGCTGTTTTGATGTAATCAGTAGATTGCGCGAGCAAATGGACACATATTCGGATAGAGGAAAGAGTCAGCCTATATGGCTTACGGAAACAGGATATGCAACATCCGATAATCGAAGGGGCGTAAGCGAAAAAATGCAGGCAACATATCTCCCAAGATTATATTTAA